>CAIVPV010000158.1 GCA_903907915.1 uncultured Cytophagaceae bacterium | reverse complement strand
CGAGGTCCTTATAGCTATCAATTAATGCGGGCTATCGGAACAGGAACTTATGGGGCAATCGGTTCACCTATTTCTGCGTCCATTCGTACCGCAGTAAACGATACCTCTTATACGGATACAGGGTTGAACACCTCGGCTTTGACCTACCGTTACCGTACTGATTTCTATTATACCTTAAACGGCGTGCGTACTTTATTAGAGTCACCGTCACCCGCTTCCAATGTGCGTTTGAGTTCTCAGGTAGCTATTGCCTCTGTGAAATTAGCTTGGACTGCGACCGTTCCTTGGACGAATGAAAATAGAACGCACCGGGTGTATCGAGAGACTCCACGAGGTTCTGGGCTATTTAATCGGATTGCTGATGTGCCAGTGACGACCGCTGCGACGTTTAAATATGTGGATTTTGGGACTGATACCTATGCCGCGGATGGAACGTTTAATACGGCTATGAAGACGGATTCCTCCTATTGTTATTATGTGGAGACCTTGGGTTCTTATGGTCCCGGTTTACCTGCGATGGAGTTGATTAATAAGTCCCAAATCATTTGTGGCCTTCCTCAGACCGATATTTTTCCTTGTCCTCCGTCTCTTCAGCTATATACCGTCGATTGTGCCTCTTTAGATGCGAAGGCGGACTGTTCTTTCAGTAGTTTCACCAATCAGCTTACCTGGAATCCTACTGTATCAGGAGTCTGCGATCCGGATCTGGTGAGTTATAAGATTTATTATGCTAAAGACCCTTCATCCGCTTATACGCTTTTAGGGACTTCTAGCACCTTGAATTTTTCACACATCCTGCAGAATTCTTACCGTGGTTGTTATTATGTGACTGCCGTGAGCGCATTAGGAAAGGAGAGTGGGCCTAGCAATAAGATCTGTGTGGAAAACTGCGCAAAATTTGATCTGCCTAATTTATTTAGTCCAAACGGCGATGGCTTAAATGATTCCTTCAAGCCGATGCGCTGCCCACGTTTTGTTACGAATGTGACGGCCAAAATCGTAGACCGTAACGGCCAATTGATTTATCAATATGCAGGACCACTCGCTGGCTTTGGCTGGAATGGAACCGATGCGAATGGCATTCAGATGTCTGCCTCGTCTTATTTCTATACCTGCGATGTAGTCTTTGATTTGTTTGATAAGTCAGCACAAACTAAAAGCCTCAAAGGCTGGGTAGAACTAGTTCGCTAAGATGGACGGAATCGTATTAATCGATGGTGGCTGTCGCTTTTGTCGCTTCTCTTCGAAGCTGCTGAAACGAATGGTGGCTGGAGAACTACAAATTATCCCCGAGACCTCCTTTTCTGAATTTACGCTCCCAGAAATCGATAGCATCAAATGGGTGGTAGGAACGGACGTCTATCTGAAATCAGCGGCTATATCTCGTATTTTAGCATTTTCGCATTGGTATTTTCAACCTCTTCGTTTGGTGTTTTTGTTACCCGCCAGCTTCTTAGATAAAGGCTATGATTGGGTAGCGAAGAATCGATTATTTTGGGGTAAATCGGTGGACGATTGTGCCATTTAGGGCTTTTGGCCTATCTTTGTAAAACTTTTAATCAAAAATCATTCAAATGAAAGCATATATTTTCCCAGGTCAGGGTTCTCAGTTTCCGGGTATGGCAAAGGATTTATACACGAATTTTCCTGTAGCAAAACAGATTATCGATGAGGCGGACGCCATTTTAGGTTTCTCGCTTTCTGCTGTGATGTTCGAGGGAACGGACGAGGAATTAAAGCAAACGAAAGTGACGCAGCCTGCGATTTATTTGCATTCTATTTTGATTCCCAAATTAGGGAAAGACTTCGCTCCCTCCATGGTAGCAGGTCACTCATTAGGCGAGTTTTCTGCCCTCGTTTCTGCAGGCGGTTTAAGCTGGCAAGATGGATTACGATTAGTGTACCAAAGAGCTTTGGCCATGCAAAAAGCCTGCGAAATCGAGCCAAGCACAATGGCAGCCGTTTTAGGTTTGCCCGACGCAACGATTGAAGATATCTGCAAGGCCTACGGTCCTTCAGTCGTAGCAGCGAACTTTAACTGCCCAGGTCAAGTCGTGATCTCTGGATCGGTGGAAGGCATCGAAGCAGTAGGTAATCAATTAAAAGAAGCAGGAGCGAAGCGCGTATTGCCTTTGCCGGTGGGCGGTGCATTCCACTCGCCCTATATGGAGCCAGCTCGCTTAGAATTAGCGGCAGCGATCGAGGCAACCGAAATCGTTCGTCCGATTTGCCCTATTTTCCAAAACGTCAACGCTAAACCTTCTCAAGACCCAGCCGAAATCAAAGCCAATTTAATCTCGCAATTAACAGCCGCGGTTCGTTGGACGCAATCCGTGGAGGCAATGGTCGCTGCAGGCGCAACAGAATTCATCGAATGTGGACCGGGCAAGGTATTGCAAGGTCTTGTTCGTAAGGTACATGCGGAGGCGCTTGTTTCTTCCATGGAGTTAGAATAAGAATAATCGAATTTGATGCGCTGATTGTGAGCGCTTAAGCAAAAAATGACCGAAATAATTCAATTATTTTTTCGGTAACGTTTGATAATTTGGGTGCAAGCCCTTACTTTTGCAACACATTATGGAATTGACCTATGGTGTAATGGTAACACACCAGTTTTTGGTTCTGGTTTTCTAGGTTCGAATCCTGGTAGGTCAACAGAATTATTTAATTAATTATAGAGGAGCTCATCGAAAGATAAGCTCCTTTTGTTTACCCCTACACCATCTTCTTCAACTTCTCCAACCCCGTCTTCGCAACCTTCAGTGGATCTTGTGCCCAAAGTTCCTTGTTGAATAATTCCAACGAGAGAATAACCGGCTTTTCAGACGGTTTTAATCGCTTAATTATTTCCTTGATGGGTGCTTCCCCATCCCCCGCATAGATGCGATCTCCATCGGTAATTGAGGTTGGTTTGATGGAAGTGACGTAGTCGTTTACGTGGAAGACCTCGATCGAGTTTTCGCCTACGAGGTGGAGGCAGTCGATGGATGATTCTCCTTTGTAAATGTGGAATACGTCTAATAAATGTTTTGCGTTAGGTTGTCCGGCTTCGGCGGCGACGAATAAGACGTCAGCGACGCGGTTCAGGTTTTTCGAGTGTCCCCACATTTCGAGCTGTGGTGTCACGCCTGTGCTAACTCCTAAATCGAGGATGGCACGGTAGCGTTCTGCGGCGCGGCGTAGGTCGAGGCCGGCTACTTTGGTGGCGCCCATGGGTGGAGCGGCCGTACGGAAACAACCTAATTGCGCGAGCATATCCATCTCGCGTTTCATTTGTTCCAAACCTTGTTTGCGAGTCGCCTCATCATCCACGATCCACTGGGCGAAGCCGATGGCGTTTTGGATCTTAATCCCTAAATCATCGATACGCTTCTTTGCTTCCAAAAGCGTTCCCCCGGATTTCAAATAAGCTTCTAAGGTAGGTACCCAAATTTCACAATGTTGATAGCCGGCCGCGGAGGCGACTTCGAGTTCTTTGATGAGACCGAGCTTTTGGCCCATAATCGTACTCATATTTAACGAGAACTCGAATTTAGGGGATTTCGCAACGGAAGCAACGGAAGCAACAGAAGCAACAGATGCAGCCGAGGCAGATGAAGGTAGCAAAGCAGCACCAGCAGCCGTTCCAGAGGCGATTAATAAATCGCGGCGACTAATATGTTTCATCAATAGGTTTAGCTAAATTTTCATCGAAAAATAGGGATATTTTCTTTAATTTTGATCATCTATTCATTCTAATTCATATTTGTTTTGGCACTAATCAAATCAATCTCTGG
>CAIVPV010000157.1 GCA_903907915.1 uncultured Cytophagaceae bacterium | reverse complement strand
TTACTTAATACCTCTTACCTATTACCTAATTTTACCTAATACTTATTACCTTTTTTCTGTTACCCTATTACCTACCTACAAAACCTCTTTGGTATTCGTCGTAAACACGCGGGTGCTTACCGTATAGCTTCCACCGTTAGGATCTTTATATTTCAAGTCCATATAGAAGGCTTGGAAACCTTTCTTGGTATACGGAAAGGTATATTTAACAACGGAACCCTCGGGTTTCACTCGGCGGGTCAACCATAAATTATTGCGGAAATCGCGATCAGCTGACGTAGTGCCCCAAATAGCAGCGTCCTGTAAATCGCCCGGAGCGGCATTGACTGTCAATTCAAAACCTTCTTTTCCTTTCACCACATTCCAGGTACACACAGGGTATTCTTTGTCTTGTAAAGTCAACGCAAAAAAGGCGCTCAATGCTTCAAGCGCTTGCTTTCCACCACCCAAATCATGACCCGCATTTGGAACATAATGGATTAGATTCTTTCCTGGAATTTTATCGTAATAATGCTTGATGGCATCTGCTGTCCAATATTCATCATTGGTCCCAATAAATATAATTTTAGGAACCGTCATTTTATCCCGATACGAATAGGGATCCACCATCGTTGTAATGGCCTTACCATCCGGGGTATCTGAACCTTGAGGAATGCCTAATTTGACATAATCCTCGATTTGAATGCTGTATTCGCCATAGGTCTCCAATTGATAACTTAATGTTTTTGGCATGTTCAACATATCAATCACCATAGGGCCGATCGCCTTCACTCGTTTGTCATCGATGGCGTTAGACAACCAAGTAGTCCAACCCCTTTTTGAGGCACCTGAAACAACAAAATTATTAATCGTGTGATGTACCTTTTGGCTTGAAAACTCTTGGATCGCATCCATGGATCGAACAGCTGTTTTGACCATAGGAAATAACAAAGGCCAAGAATAATCTTTATCTTGTTTAAACTGATGTAGCGTATAGGAAATCAACTCATCTTCTGTTTTCCCATCAAAAAGTGGTTGGTTCGGCACCTGCTTGATTAAAGCGACAATGGCCTTATTTTTTGAAGCGATAGCCGCTAAAATGGGCCACATTTTATCTTCCGTACTCCAATTCGGTTGTTCGTTTTTATTAGAACCACCCGTAATAAATAACATGGCCCCGTCATATTTGATGGTCGCAGGAACGACAATGGTCAATTGGTGACGCCAGGTAATATTATGCCATTTTTGAGACGTTAAAACCAATTGGTATGCCATGGAGCTACCCAGCTTTACAGAATCCTTAAGTACCCAAGAATACGTAGCATCTCCATTGGAAATGTAACTTTTTAAGGCCTTCTCTGGCGTTAATTTGCTTTGAGCAAACGACGTAAAAGTGACAAATAGAAAAAATAAAGAAAAGCAACGATTAATATTTTTCATAGAGAAATAGGTTAGTTAAAATGTAATATTTACCAAGGTTTAGATCCGCCTTGCAAAAGCCAAGGTTTAGACCAAGCACTATTTTTACCATCAGCCTCGGTATGTATGGTAGATTCTAATTTTGACATGGCCGCTTCCGTATTTGTCTTATTCAAATTACGCTCGTCTAACATGTAATAGAAACGAACTGGCAATACTTTACGGATAGAGGCAGGGCCAACAGTTAATTCCGGAAATCCAGTTCTGCGATAGTCAAACCAAGCTTCTTGCGCGGCGGTCCAACTAGAAATCCATTTTTGCTCTATGATTTGCTTAAGCGTTCCATCGTAAGCAACGCCTTTTTGAGTCATATATGAAGCATAAGCGGCAGTTGTTCCCCAAGTATCCATAGAAGCTTTTATGCCGGCATCGTAATGCGTTTTAACGTCACCAGTTACTGACCAACCTTTTAATGCGGCTTCTGCTAAAATAAATCTAACTTCGGCAGCGGACATCATCCGAGATTTCAATAAGGGCCCTTTGGCTTGTTTATAAATGTCGTTTAGCCAAGAAACGTGCGGATTATTTGCAGCCTGCTCAGCAGTGGGACTTAAATTGTAAGATGCCCCCCCGATCAAACCTGTAGGCAAGCCCACATAATCAGGATTCGTATTTACGTCCTTTCCCGCTACTTTGTCCGGTGATAAATAACGTTTTCCATTTTCAATTTTATCTGTCCCTTTCGGTAAATTTGCATCCACGATCAATGGGATTTGAACTTTATTCGCCCAAACCGCAATTCTAGGATCTTTAAGATCTAGTAATTTATTAACAAAGGTAGCTGCCATTTTCAAGCGACGATAATTAGATGCACTTGCATCGTATACAGCATTAGCAGGCCAAGAATCATCGTTGCTATTTCCAGCAAATGGCATCGCAGCGTCATCTGCAATCGCAGTTATGATTGGATATTGGACAGCATTTGCCATTATTTTTTCAATACCTGCTTTAGCCACATCAGGTTTCTTGGTCGAAATACGCATATAAAAACGCAACATTAAGGAATTAGCTAACTTTCTCCACTTGGTAGGATTTCCCTGATAATACACATCTGCGGTACCAGGTGTACTCGTATACTCAACGGCATTTTTTGATAAAAGTGTATTGGCTTTTTCTAAATCTGCCAAAATTCCTGTATAAATGGCTTCTTGAGAATCGTATACGGGAAAAGTGTTTGCGGTACCCCCATCTGCACCTTTTAACGCAGCACTGTAAGGTGCATCGCCCCAAAGATCTGTGATTAATCCAAACATCATTGACTTTATGACCAAAGAAATTCCTTGGTGCATTTCCCAATTTAAAGAAACAGAGCGGTCGTATACGTATTGATTATTGCGTAAAATGTCATAATAGGAAGCCCAACTTTGACTTCCACCCCATTCATAGGAGTTGTGGGATCCTGACCAGCCATCTTTTTG
>CAIVPV010000156.1 GCA_903907915.1 uncultured Cytophagaceae bacterium | reverse complement strand
GGCACCAACTATTTTTGCGAAATTAATCGACTTCTGCGAGAAAGAATGCCCAGATTTAGTGCTTGGAATCGGTACTATTTATGATGCCAAACAGGCGAGCGAATTCATTGAAATGGGAGCAGATTTTATGCTACAACCTTTTACGACACCCGAGGTAGGCGAAGTATGTGCGAAACACAACATCCCTTGGATGCCAGGAACGATGACCTTGACGGAGATTCGCAATGCGGAGATTTTAGGGGCAAAATATGTGAAGATTTTCCCTGGAAATGTGGTAGGACCTGCTTTCGTGAAAGCAATTCAAGGACCGATGCCGAAGACCAAAATTATGGTCACTGGTGGTGTTGAGCCAAACAGAGAAAGTCTACAATCTTGGTTTGGCGCAGGTGCTGCAGCCGTAGGTTTGGGTTCTCAATTATTCGCAGCCGAAGTAATTAAAAGACAAGACTATACCTCTATATCAAACACGATCGCTAATCTGATCAAAACCTATCACGAACTATAATATGGAAACAATTGGAAAGTACCGCTGGAAAATATGCGCTTTGCTTTTTTTCGCGACGACAATTAACTACTTAGACCGACAGGTAATTGGATTACTGAAGCCGGTTTTAGAAAAAGAATTTGATTGGTCTGAAACGGATTACTCAAACATTGTGATCACTTTCCAAGCGGCTTACGCGATTAGTTTATTAGGTTTTGGCGGTATTATTGACCGCATCGGAACAAAATTAGGGTATTCCATTTCCATCGTGGTTTGGAGTATAGCGGCGATGATGCACGCATTAGCGACGGGAACGATGAGCTTTGCTTTCATGCGCGGTTTGTTAGGACTAGGTGAGGCAGGAAACTTCCCGGCAGCGATTAAGACCGTGGCGGAATGGTTCCCTAAAAATGAACGTGCCTTAGCTACGGGTATCTTTAATTCGGGGGCGAACATAGGCGCGGTGGCAGCACCGATTATGGTGCCTTGGATTTTAGGCGCTTATGGCTGGGAAATGGCCTTTATCGCGACAGGCGCGATCGGGTTTATTTGGTTGATCTTTTGGTGGTTCTATTATGAAGTACCTTCGAAGCATAAATCTTTATCGAAAGCAGAATTCGACTATATCCACGCGGATATGGAGGCGAAAGATGACAATGTAACGCCGGTACGTTGGGCTAAGTTATTTGGATTCAAGCAGACTTGGGCCTTCTTTTTTGGCAAAATGTTTACGGATCCTATCTGGTGGTTCTTCCTATTCTGGTTGCCATCGTACTTCTCTGAGCGCTTTCATTTAGATTTAAAGAAACCGAGTTTAGAATTAATCGTAGTCTATACGGCGACCACAATCGGTAGTATCGGTGGCGGGTATTTGTCTGGTTATTTAATCAACAAAGGTTGGCCGTCCTTCAAGGCTAGAAAATGGTCCATGTTCAGTTTCGCCATCGCGGTGGTGCCTATCATGTTAGCGCGTTATTGCGATAATATCTGGCAGGCGGTAGGGTTGATTTCCCTAGCAGCTGCGGCTCACCAGGCTTGGAGCGCGAATATTTACTCGATCGCGACAGATATGTTCCCTAAGAAAGCGATAAGTTCTGTCATCGGAATCGGTGGAATGGCTGGATCTGTAGGCGGTATTTTCTTCCCAATGATCGTGGGATCTTTACTAGATAAGTATAAATTATTAGGCAATATCAACGACGGATATAACATCATCTTCCTACTTTGCGGAAGTGCGTACATGATCGCTTGGGTGATTATTTATACCTTGGTTCCTACGCTGGAGACAGCTAAGATCGACGATTAATCTTTCTTAGGAAAAATTAAGTTCTTCGTCAATTCATTTAATTGGGTGATTTTCTCTTGAAAGTCACCCTTTAATGTTTTACGGGCAGCCTCTAATTGATCGAGGGAAGTTTGGATGTCTTCAGGGATCACGTCTTCGAGGAAGGCTCTGATTCTTTTGGCCAAAGTAGGCGATTTCCCATTCGTGGAAATCGCAATCTTTAAATCCCCTTTTTGAACGATCGACCCCAAGTAAAAATCACATAAAGGAGGCGTATCAGCTACGTTACACAATAAATGCTGCGCAGCTGCTAAGACTTTTATTTCTGCGTGTAATTCAGGTGAATCAGTAGCGCAGATAATCAAGTCTAGACCTTCTAAATCAGTCGGCTGAAAACCGCGGGTTAATATATGAACGTGGGGAAAATCTTGTAAATACTCTAACGTTTCCGGGCGAAAAAAAGGAGCGACTAAGGTCAATTTTGCCTCCGGCGAATTGCGTAAAATCGCAGATGCCTTTTCCAAAGCCACATTCCCTCCTCCCACGACCAAAGTCTGGATTTGATCCATTTTCAAGAAGATAGGAAACATGGTATTAGGCATCTGCTGGAGCTTTTTTGCCGGCTAGTTGACCACAAGCCGCGTCAATATCGCGTCCGCGGGAGCGGCGAATATTCACGATCATTCGTTTGCTTTCTAAATAGGCAGAGAACTTTGCGATCGCATCTGCCTCCGCATTCACAAAGGAAGATTGGGCAATCGGATTGTATTCGATGAGGTTGATTTTGCATGGGATGCCTTTGGCAAACTCATACAATTCCCGTGCGTCCTCGATCGTATCATTAAACTTATTAAAAACGATGTATTCGAGGGTAATATCATTCCCCGTTTTATCAAAGAAGTATAACAGCGCTGCCTTCAGTGACTCCAAGGTATTGCTCTCGTTAATGGGCATGATCTGGTTCCGCTTCGTATCATTCGCGGCGTGCAGGGAAAGTGCTAGATTGAACTTCACCTGATCGTCGCCTAATTTCTGAATCATCTTCGCGATACCCGCCGTAGACACCGTAATGCGGCGCGGTGACATCCCTAAACCCTCTGGCGAGGTAATCTGCTCGATCGATTTCAACACATTCGCATAGTTCAAAAGCGGTTCGCCCATTCCCATGTAAACAATATTCGTCAGCGCCTGACCGTATTTTTCCTGTGCCTGATCGCGAATTAAAACGACTTGATCGTAGATCTCAAAGGACTCTAGATTTCGTTTGCGATCCATATAACCCGTCGCACAAAAGCTGCAGGTTAAGGAGCAACCGACTTGAGAAGATACGCAAGCCGTCATGCGTTCGCGAGTAGGAATAAGTACTCCTTCTATGAGGTTTTTATCGAATAATTCGAAGCTGGATTTGATCGTGCGATCGGAGCTGATCTGCGCCTCCGCGGTGGTCACAATTTGCAAAGAAAATTTCTCCGAAAGCCACTCGCGCGTCGTCTTCGGAATGTTTCCCATCGCGTCGAAACTACGCGCTGATTTCTTCCATATCCACTCGTATACTTGTTTTGCCCGGAATGCAGGCTCCCCAGCTGCGAGCATTTCTGCTTTCAGCTGTTCAAAACTTAAATTCCGTATGGCAATTTTCTTCTCCAATCTTATTTCTTTAATAGCTCACTTACTTTCACAGAAATGGCTTTACCATCTGCTAAACCCGCTAATTGCTTCGAAGCTACACCCATCACTTTTCCCATATCGGCTGGACTTGTCGCGCCTACGGAGGCAATGATTTCGGTGATTTTTACAGTTAATTCTGCATCAGACAATTGCTTAGGCAAGAATTCTTCGATGATGGCTAATTCAACTTGCTCTTTTTCGGCTAAGTCAGGGCGATTTTGCGCTACATATACTTCTAATGAATCGCGGCGTTGCTTCGCAGCCTTCATTAATATTTTCATTTCTGCATCTGTACTTAATCCCTCAGAGCTAGAGCCTGAAGTTTCTTCTAAAAGGATCATTGATTTGATCGCACGTAATGCACGTAAACGGTCTGCGTCTTTCGCACGCATGGCATCTTTGATACCATTCTCGATAGTTAATTTTAACGACATAGCTTGTTTTGATTAAAAATGAGCCTTGACTCCTTCTAAAAATTCCCGGTGGTTACTTAACCTCGGAACTTTATGCTGGCCGCCTAATTTCCCTCGTTCCCGCATCCAGTTATGGAAAGTTCCGGCTGGGGCGATATGGACCAAAGGTGGGCCAAGCACTAAATCATAAGACCTTTTCGCATCGTAATCCGAGTTTTGCTCGCGTAGCGTTTGGTCTAAAATCTGTGCAAAGGTACGAAAATCTTTTGGGGCTTTTGAAAATTCAATAATCCATTCGTGGCAACCCGTTTTGCCTTCATTCATAAAGACCGGACCTGCCGTATAATCCTTGATCTCTGCCTGCGTCGCGGCGCAAGCGCGCGCGACGGCCGTCTCTGCATTCTCGATGATCAGCTCCTCGCCGAAGGCGTTGATAAAATGCTTTGTTCGTCCGGAAATCTTGATGCGATAAGGACTAACGGACGTGAATTTCACGGTATCACCGATCTTATAGCGCCACAAGCCCGCGTTCGTAGAAATAACCATGGCGTAGTTTACGCCTACGGCCACCTGTTCCAACGTCACAATCGTATTAGCCTCCTCTCCCTCGTCGTTTATCGGAATGAACTCATAAAAAATGCCGTAATCGAGCATTAAAAGCATTTCATCCGGTTTGGAAAGATCATCCTGAATCCCAAAGAACCCTTCCGACGCATTATAAATCTCCAAAAATCCGACCTGAGACGAGGGGAAAATTTGGTTCTTAAATAACTCCCGATAAGGCCCAAAAGCCACCGCCCCGTGAATCATAAACTCAAAATTCTCCCACACCTCCAGAATCGACTTCTTCCCTGTGATCTCTAAAATCTTCTCGATCAACACGAGCGTCCACGTCGGAACGCCTAGAATACTCGTCACATTCTCCTTCGACGTCTCGATTGCCATCTTCTCAATCTTCTGATCCCAGTCGCCCATCAGTGCCACATCGAGCGAAGGCGTGCGAATTATCTGTGCCCAAATAGGCAAATTCTTCATCACCACCGCAGAGACATCTCCCATCAGCATCCGTGAATTCACCGGATTTTCAGACAAACTTCCGCCGATCGACAATCCCTTCCCCTCAAATATCTTCGTATCGGGCTTATTCTGAATCAGCAACGTAATCATATCCTTCCCCCCCATCATGTGGCATTCCTCCAGCGATTCCTTCGAAACGGGAATAAATTTACTCCGCGCATTCGTCGTCCCAGAAGACTTCGAAAACCAGTTAATGGGCGTATCCCACAAAATATTTTGCTCGCCTTGCATCATTCGATCGATGTAAGGAAAAATCTCCTCGTAGGTAGAAATGGGAACTTGTTGCTTGAATTTTTCGTAATCGCTAATGTCCTTATACCCATGCTTAGCGCCCCATTCCGTAAAGCGACCGTGCATTATAAGACCTTGCAGCATCTGGTCTTGTAATTCCAAAGGTCGTTCGTAAATCCCCTCGATCCGCGGCATCCTCCGCTTCATAAACCACAACAAAGTCTCATTAAACAGGGACATGTTTAGGGCTTTAAGAATTGAGGAGCACGATTCGGGTAATCGGTGATGATTCCGTCTACCTGCCAATCACTAAATTTCTGCATCTCTGCCGTCGTATTAATTGTCCAAGGTATAACTTGTATGTGACGCGCGTGACAAAAATCAATCTGCTCTTTTGTCAAAAACCGATGCGAGGAACTAAAAATATCGGGTACAAAACCCAGCGAAGTTAGCATCTGCTCCGGCGTCTCCTTTTCTACCAGCGCCGAAAGACGACCCTGGCGAATCGATTTATTCCAGTATTGCAAAACCGCAAAATCGAAACTCTGCAAGATCAAAACGGAAGGTGAAATCTGCCCAGAAATCACCGACCAAACGCGGTCCGCAAATTCCTTTACCGTCGCCGGTTGAGATTTCCCATATTCAGATGCCTCGGATTTGATTTCGATATTATAAAAAATCTGACGTCCTGTTTTGCGCGCAAAGGCTTCGCCCAAGGCTAAAACCTCTGAAAGCAAAGGCTTGTAGGTAGCGACATGGACTTGTTCTGGGAAAAGCTTGTTGCCACGTGATCCTACATCGAAGGATTTGATTTCGCTGTACGTTTTTTGGTATAAATTAATCGTGGATTCTGTCACCGGACGCCCATCCGAAAACGAGGCATACAACGGATTCATATAGGGTTCGTGCGAAACATACACTTGTCCATCCGAAGACAGGCAAACATCCATTTCGAGTACGGTTACCCCCATCTCCAAGGCGTGTTGAAATGCGGGGAGTGAGTTTTCTGGATACAAGCCTCTACAGCCCCTATGCCCTTGAATAACAGGTGATTGTGCCATAGAATATAGATTTACACACAATAATAAGCAAAGAAGCTTTCTCATGGTTTATTAGCTGCGGGTTTTTTAACCGCGGTATTTTTAACCGCGGTATTTTTCTGGCGCTCTTCAATAATCTCATTTACTCGGGTATATAATTTGATAAAGGCGGCCGGGTCTTTCACATAAGATCCATAACTTTTCGCTACCTGAGACGAATCAAGTCCGCGTTTTTTCAACGTCTGCTGAGATAATTCATGATATAGGACCAATGAGGTGTCAGAATTGCCCACGTGCAAGTTTTGAATGAGGGCTTCATCAATATGAATATCTGCCAAAACCTGTGCCATCTGTTCCTGCTCCAAACGATCACTCGAGGATTCATTCACACACGCGCTAAAAGTACCCGCGCTCAAGGCCAAGAAAAGCAATAATAAACCCTTTTTCATCTTGTAAATATACCCGTAAATTAGAAAGCTTTTAGCTCATTTCATTCAGATTGGGTAAAAAATAGGTAATTTAGTCTCGTGGATATGGACATCAAAGCCTTCCTGACCCATGTCGTTCAGCTGGAAATTCGCATTAGAAAAGCGATTAACACGCAAATGCATGGAAATTTTTCCTCCGTCTTTAAAGGATCGGGCTTAGAGTTTAGTGACCTACGCCAATACCATTATGGAGATGACGTGAGGCACATTGACTGGAACACCTCATCGAAGGGTCATGGTACATTCGTAAAGCTATTTAAGGAGGAAAAAGAACAAACGGTCTTCTTCCTAATTGACGTCAGCGCCTCGGGTTCTGTGGGTAGAAGCGGGAATAGCAAAATCAAAACGTTAAAGGAAGTGGCAGGTGTTTTAGCCTTTGCCGCGATTCAAGAAGCGAGTCACTTAGGCTTCGTCTGCTTTAGCGATAAAAACGAGAAATATATGCCGGCGGCGATGGGCAAAAAACATGGCTATAAGGTGATTTCGGAACTTTTTCGGGTGGAGCCAGAGAATACGGCTACGGATTTAAAAGCGGGGCTAACCTTTGCTTTGCAGACTTTGAAACGCAAGAGTTTACTCTTTGTCCTATCTGATTTTATCGACGAGGGTTACGAGGATTTATTACGAGCTGCGGCATTAAAGCATGATTTAGTGGTCTTGCATGCACTCGATAAACAAGAGATAAATTTGCCTTCCATGGGCATCATTCCCATTTATGATCCAGAGCGCAAGCGGACTACTTGGGTGAATACTTCCACACGCGGATTTAAAAATTTACTTCAAGAGCAGGTTAGAAACCGAGGTGGAGATTTGAAGGAAATGTGCAAGAAATGGCACGCAGATTACGTGGAATTGCGTTCTGGAGAAGATTTCGTGCCGGCTTTAGTGAAACTTTTTAATGCTAGACGTTAATGCAAGAGACGCCATTCATCATTAAGGGAAAGTTTCAGGAGGATTCAGTTGTCATAGGGCAACCGATTCACTATTCCTTGTATGTGCGTCATCCGAAGGGACAAGAGGTATTTTTTCCGAATGCGAACCGGAATTTTGGGTCTTTTGAAACGGTAAAAAGGGAGTTCTTTGCGACAAAAACAACGGCCTCCGGGTCTTTGGATTCGGCCGTATATACCTTGCGCTTATTTAATTTAGCACCGGTCCAAAAACTCCAAATTCCCATCTACCTAGTGCAGGAACCGGATTGCACGATCATATACCCCGTCATAGATAGCATTCACTTAAAACGCTTGCTGCCGCATCCGGAACAAATTGATTTAGATTCATTGTACCAAAGCATTCCGATCGAACCTATTAGCCCTAAAACAGATCTAAAAAATGTGTTTGCGACAGGGATTAGTCTATTTATTTTGGCGGGATTGATTTATTGGATTTTTGGCAAAACGATTACGAAGCTATTCCAACGGTACTTATTGTGGAAACGACACCGCGAGTTTAGACGTTCTTTCCAGCGCTATACGCGTCAAGTGGCAGGCACGCCTGTGGGCCTATCGAATTTAGAAAAAGCCTTTTCTACTTGGAAAAAATATGTAGAGGAATTAACGCAATTGCCATTCACGACCTTTACCTCCAAAGAGATGCTAGATAATCTGGCAGATGAGGCGATGGAAAAGGTTTTAAATGAGATGGATTCGGCTATTTATGGGGGGAATTTCTCCGCTAAAACGACGGAATCCGTTCAATATTTAGACGCCTTAGCGACAAATTTATACGAAATAGAACAAGAGAAGATCAAGAATAATGAAGTTTAATCCGCTCTATTCCTGGCATCAAATACAGGCTTTTTTCACCTTTGAGTGGGAGAATAGCTTGTTTTTGTATGGCTTGATTTGGCCGTTTTTGCTTTACTTTATTAAGTACCTTCGTCAGCGGGGAAATCAACCTCGCCTCGAATTATCATTATCGGTTCCGCTGAAACAAAATCGCCTTTCTTTGGTACTGAGCTATGTGCCTATGATCATTCAGATACTGTGCATTTCGTCTTTGATCATCGTGGCGGCTGGGCCTTACCGGGTGATCAAGCACCAAAAGAAACAAGTAGAAGGCATCGACATTGCTCTTGCCTTAGATATTTCTTCTTCCATGCAGACGCAGGATATATCCCCTAGTCGATTAGAGACGGCTAAAACGATGGGGACTGAATTCATTCGAAAGCGCAGCCACGATCCTATCGCTTTGGTGGCTTTTGCGGGTGCTCCCTATCTAGCTAGCCCCATCACCACGGATACTGCCTTTTTATTGCATCAATTAAAGCAATTCCAGACGAAACAAATTGTGGAAGAAGGGACGGCTTTGGGGGATGCGTTAGGGATGTGTATTAACCAAATCCGCGACAGCGAAAACCCCAAGAAAATCAGTATCCTGATATCTGACGGAAACAATACGGCCGGAAATTTAGATCCAGCAACCTCCGCAGAACTTGCCAAAAACTTTAACATTAAAGTCTATACGATTGCGGTGGGAAGCCTGAAAGCCAGCACTGATCCCGTAGATGAAAGTACCTTAAGGGAGATCGCAAGCATCACCAAGGGCAAATTTTTCCGGGCTACCAATAGCCAGGCTTTACAACAAATCTTCCAAGAAATTGATAAAATGGAAGCCTCGATTGTGAAAACCGTTACTTGGGAAGAACACATCTCCCTTTCTTATTTATTCGCAGAAATTAGCCTCATCCTGTTCTTTGTCAGTTTGTGGGTTCGATTCAGTTGGATAGGCAACTCTTTAGAAGATTAATATGGTTTTATTCCCGCACGCGAAGATCAATATTGGATTATACATCACGAAGAAACGCAAGGATGGGTTTCATGATTTGGAGACCTGCTTCTTTCCGGTGCCTTGGACGGATGTGTTAGAAATCAGCCCTTCGGATGAGTTTAGTTTTAGCTCTTCTGGGCTCGACATTCAGGGGGACATAAAAGATAACCTTTGCTACAAAGCGTATGAGCTGCTACGTAAAGAGCATAAAATGCCTCCGGTACATATTCATCTGCATAAAATCATCCCGATGGGTGCTGGTTTAGGGGGCGGTTCATCAGACGCAGCCTTTACACTAAAGGGATTAAGAGACCTCTTTCAATTACCCTTAACGAATGAGGATTTACAACCTTATGCGGCAAAATTAGGTAGCGATTGTGCGTTTTTTCTGTCGAATCAGGCGGCTTTTGGGAAAGGAAAAGGAGACGTGCTGAGCCCGATTGACGCGAGTCTACAAGGCAAATTCCTCGTTTTATTATACCCAGCAGTAGGCATTTCCACCGCGGAAGCCTATGCGGGCGTGACGCCAGCAAAAGCTCCGGTCGATCTGCGCAAAG
>CAIVPV010000155.1 GCA_903907915.1 uncultured Cytophagaceae bacterium | reverse complement strand
CTATGGAAAGCAAGGCTATGGGAATGCGCGGGGGATTTGGCAGACGGTTTATTTAGAGGCTCGTGGCCAAAACTTTGTCGATCATTATGCGGTGAATCCAGATATTGATGCGAAAAAGGCGCAGGTTAAGGTTTATTTAGGGGCACTTGTTACGAAGAATCAAGAGGTGAAAATTACGTTGTCGAATGGGCAAACAGCCTCCCTACAGATTGCTGCTGGTAAGCAGGAAGGTAGCGTGGAAATACCAATAAAAACCATGCATCTGTGGTCTTTAGAAGATCCTTTTTTGTATGGGTTAAAAATTCAATCAGGATCGGATCTAGTGAACGGATATTTCGGGATGCGGAAGATTTCGGTAGTGAATTTGCCAGGCTCTAAAATTCCGTACATCGGTTTGAATAATAAGCCGATTTATGTGCAGTTGGCTTTGGACCAAAGTTATCATCCTACTGGATTTTATACCTTCCCGTCGGATCAATTTATGAAGGAGGAGATTGTGCGCAGCAAGCGCATTGGGTTGAATGGCATCCGGACACACATTAAAGTGGATGTGCCGCGCAAGCTGTATTGGGCTGATAAATTAGGACTTTTGGTGATGTCTGATTTGCCTAATTCATGGGGTGATCCAGAGGCGGAAATGCAAAAAGAGTCGGAATATACCTTGCATGAGATGATTAAACGCGATTATAATCATCCGGCGATTTTTTCCTGGATTACGTTCAATGAGACCTGGGGATTATTTACGCATAAAGATAAAAAGTCGATTTATACTCCTGAAACACAGAAGTGGGTGGCGTCGGTCTATCATTTGGCCAAAACCTTAGACCCCACTCGCCTCGTCGAAGACAATTCCGTTTGCTGCGGCAGAGGTCACACAGAAACCGATATTAACTCTTGGCACGCTTATCAGGCGGGCTATGAATGGGATAAAATGCTAGCAGAATATTCGGCTAAAACCTATCCAGGAAGTTCGTGGAATTTTGAGAAAGGCTACCAGCAGGGAGCCCAACCGATGATTAATTCTGAGTTTGGGAATGTGTGGGGCTATCAAGGAAGTACAGGCGATGTGGATTATACCTTCGATTACCACAAGGCGATGAATTCCTTCCGTAACCACCCTAAAATGGCTGGTTGGTTGTATACTGAGCACCACGATGTGATTAATGAGTGGAACGGCTATTATAAATTTGACAGAACTGAAAAGAAAACAGGCCTAAACGCCATTGTTCCAGGCATGTCCCTTTTAGATTTCCATAGTCCTTTTTACCTTTCGACGGGCCAGGAAATAACTTGGGCAGGCAAAGCGGGCCAAAAATTCAAGATTCCTCTGCACCTTTCTTCGCTAACGGATAAAGCGGGATCGCTCTCTTTACAAATGACTTTATCAGGGACGAATGCAGCTGGAGAGAAAGTGAACCGTTGGGTGAAAACGCAGGCTTTAACTTTTGCCCCTTGGGACGTGAAGGCCCTTGATTCGCTTGTCATTGAACTACCTGTTGATAAATCCATCAATACCTTAGCGTTTCAATTATCGGATCCATCCGGAAAAGTGGTTCATCGCAACTTTGTTCATTTAATCGTGGAAGACGGAAACACGCAACCCGCTAAAGGTCAGTTAATTTCGGTGCCTGTGGAGCGTTATAACTCATCTAGCTGGCCCAAGAAACAGTGGACGGGCGTTTTAGGTCATAAATTAAACGGGGCAGGCGCTGGTTATTTCGAATACGAAATTCCTTTTCCTACCGCTGGCGCTGAAGGTATCAAACAAGTTCGTTTCTTAGTGGAGGCTTCGTCTAAACCCATTTTAGGTAAAGACCGGGATGATGCAGGCAAAATGGATGGTGACTATATGCTAGGCAAAGGAACTTTTGATCCCGGCGTAAACCCGAATGCCTATCCGCAAACGGATCGCTATGCTAGTCCTGCGAAACTGAAAGTGAGTGCAAATGGTGTCGTTGCTTCCGAAACTACACTAGCGGATGATCCAGCGGATCACCAAGGCATAT
>CAIVPV010000154.1 GCA_903907915.1 uncultured Cytophagaceae bacterium | reverse complement strand
TTTTGTTCAGCACCGGATTATTCCTAACTTTGTTTATGAAGTTTTTGCTGTCGCTTTGTTTCGTTTTGTGTTTGTTTGGGACGCCATTATGGGCCCAAAACGCCATCCCCGTCGGATTCTCCGACATTGATGAACAAGTGCGCAACCTACAACTATTGGGTAAAGTAGACGCGAATCAATCGATGATGGCGAGACCCTTTTATTCTACGGGAAAACAAAGTTATCAAGATCTATATCGATTGATCGACCCCTCCGCTAAAGACTCCATTAAAAGCTATAAAAAAGGCCTATTTCAGGCCATTTTATTGCCTGCCTCCCTTTCACAAAAATTGAATACCTCCCGCCCTTTTGGCTGGAATGATCAAGCCATGTCGAATTCAAATGGGTATCAAATGATGGCTAGCACAGGTATTTATGCCCGTTTTAGCATTCTGCACGTGCAATTCAAACCCGAAATCGTTCATACCGGTTCTGCCGATTATGAAACAAGTGACGCCTGGGGTCAGGTGAATCCATCACTAGATCGGGTTAGTTTAGGTCAATCCTCCGTGCGATTAGAGGCTGGTGGAATTTCGATAGGGGTGTCTAACCAGAACCTCTGGTGGGGGCCAGGCCATTATTCATCATTATTGATGACGAATAATGCGGCCGGATTTCAGCATTATAGCTTAAACACCACACGGCCCTTGAAGACTCCGATAGGTTCTTTTGAGTTTCAATTAATTCTGGGTAGAATGACGCGAGATTCATTGCAAGGCTATGAGAATAATGCCTTGAAAACGCGAAATTTATCGGCTAATCCGAAAAACCGGCAATACAATGGTATCATTTTGACCTACCAGCCGCGGTTTATGAAGAACGTCTTTTTCTCAGTCTCTCGGTCCTTTCAAAACTACGAGGTACCCTTGCCGAATGCGAAATTCATGAATACGTATTTACCGGTATTAAATAATTTATTTAAAAGTGATTATAATGACGATACTTTAAGTAAGGACCAGATATTAAGTTTTTCCACCCGCTGGTTAATGCCCAAAAATCACGCCGAAATCTATGCGGAATTTGGCTATAATGATGCTAAAGAAAATTTGCGTGATCTCTATTTAGATATGGGTCATGCGGCTGCTTGGATGGTTGGTTTTAAGAAATTACACCCACTGAATACCAGGTCATTTATATCCGTGCAGGCAGAAGCAATAAAAATGTCTGAAACGCCCTCTTATTTGATGCGTCCAGCAGGGAATTGGTATGAACACGGTCAAGTGTATGAAGGTTTTACGAATAATAACCAGATTATTGCGAATGGGGCAGGCCATGGGAATGATGCACAATCGTTTGCCGTTAGCTGGAATCAGGGCTGGACTAAAATAGGACTTTCCTTTCAACACGTTTCAAATAAGCCATACACCTATGCTGGCGGTAATGCGGTATGGCTTAGGGATACTAAATGGGATGATTTTGCCTTCGGGTTACTAGGGGGATATCGCTATAAAAAATTGTTATTCACGGGAGATGTTAAATGGGTGAATTCTTCGAATTATTTATGGGAAAAGGATCATTCGAAATCAAACCTGTATGCTTTCATTAATACGATATTTTTATGGTAAAGTATATAGTAGGTCTTTTGCTGGTTTCATGTTCTTTATTCGCTCAGACGACTTTATTGGATGATATTTCATTGTCAGATGCGCTAAGGAATGCTCAATTAATGAATGGGGCAGACTCTTTAAAATACCAGAACCAATCTTTTATGATTCGTTCCACATCAGCAGTACAAGAACTAGAGTCCGTGGCACTGAAAAAGTCATTTCAGCTTGATAATATAAGTTTTAGGCATACGGTACAAAATAATAATGTCATGCCTTTAGGTTATAATGAAGGGACATTATATCCGGCAGTTGGTTTTCAACGTCGGTGGAGCCTAGGGGTGCATTTACGATGGAAATTCTTAGACATTAACTTACAGCCAGAATGGGTAATCGCGGAAAACTCTCCACCGCCTGTTTTCATTGGGAATCCACAAGACGGGAATTATATTACGAGGATATTTTTCATGATAAATAATCAAATTGATTATTATAGTCAGTTTGGAGAAGCTCCTTTGAAAACTTTTTTTCCAGGACAATCTAGAATTGCCTTCCAACTAAAGCATATTTCAACGGGTGTATCAACCGAAAATAATTGGTGGGGTCCAGGGTTTAAAAACAGCTTGATGATGACCAATGAAGCAACCGGGTTTTTACATTATTTTTTGCAAACACGGAAGCCGG
This sequence comes from uncultured Cytophagaceae bacterium, assembly GCA_903907915.1. Taxonomy (GTDB): domain Bacteria; phylum Bacteroidota; class Bacteroidia; order Cytophagales; family Spirosomataceae; genus Aquirufa. The sequence goes on along the minus strand of CAIVPV010000154.1, from coordinate 3,667 downwards.
TCATTACTCCGATCGGCTCATTTGAAGGGAAAGGAATCGTAGGGATGCTAGAAAATCCTAGTATGCTATCACCTGAGGACAAGTATTTTAGACCGCTTTGGGCCGGAGGCATTGAAAACAAGAATAACTCATTGAGAATGCTGAAGGCGTTTATGGTCAATTGGCAACCCAAGTGGGTACCTAATTTCTATTTAGGCTATTCTTTTGCGCATCAAAATTACTTCACAAACGAAGGGCCACAGCCTAATAAAGACTATTTCCCTAATCCCAAAATGAATATGGGGGCATTCTTATTCCGCTTTGCTCTTCCTAAGGATCACGCTGAATTTTACGGAGAATTTGGACAACCTGATAAACTAGTGGGTCCGTCGAGCTTCTTTGGAGATTCTACTAAAACAGGGTTTATTATAGGTGGTCGTAAGCTTTTCCCTTTAGGAAAAAGAAAGAAATCATTTATCGAATTTGAAATTGAATTTGCACAATTACAATTAATGAATCCCGCACTGGTCATCAAGGCAACTGCCGGAGAACCCAATCGTTTTAGCTGGTATACGAGCACTGAAGTACGTCAGGGATATACGCAAAATGCTAAATTACTTGGGGCATCCATAGGGCCGGGATCGAATAGTCAAACAATCAACTTAAGCTGGCATAGAGGGAACAATTTAATTAGACTTCATGCGGAAAGATTAGTGAAAAATAATGATTTTTATGTGTATCAATATTACGGTAGCGGCTACACAAATCGCTATTGGGTAAATTTGATGGCTGGGGTCGAAGCGCAGATACAAGTAGGGAAATATGTACTTTTAGGCGGATCAATTTTCCAAACTTCAGTCAATAATTATATGTGGGTGAGAATTGAAGATGGCTCTGGGTGGTCAGATTCATCAACTAAATCCGATTATACGAATTTACAATGGCAAGCATCATTAAAATATAATCTTCATGGAAGCCGTTAAAAAGCTGTATTTACAGGCTTATTTTTTTGTAATGGCTTTATACGTATTCTTTAACAAAGGAATTGCCTACAGTTTTTTTGCCGAAGCGATTTGGGTAGGCGGATTTATCATGCTATTTATTACCCGCAAAGAATATACGTTCGGCTGGGATAAGCGGACAAAAATTCTGGCCTTTTTCCTCTTAATATCGGTGGGTTACATTGCTTGGGGTTTGCGCTCCTATACGCTCTTCGATGTGATAAGAGATTCGTTTATTATTCAATACGCCTGGTTTGCCTTCTTTGTCTTTTTATTTAAGGATTACCAACAAAAAATGTGGGAATACCTTATTTTAATATACACCTGGTTTCCCCTGTTTGCATTTTTTAATTTTTACATTCAAAATTTTTCCGAATTTTTTGATAACCGAATTTTGTTTGGTTCCGTGCCTTTCGCCCTCTATAAATATGGCGATATGGGGGTGCATTTATTAATTTCGACCCTTGTATTAATTCTCTTTTTAAACCATCGTTCGTTTCGTTTTCAATTAATCATGGCCATGGCTATTGCGTTAAACTTATTGATTATTACGGCCTATTCTAGGTCTGGTATGCTTGCTTATTTTATAGGCTTAGGACTGTTTGCTTATTTTACCAAACAACATGAAATACGGACACAATTAAAACAATACGCCCGCTTTTTACCTTTAGTATTGCTAATTGTACTCCCCTTATATGCTTCTATTAAAGTGAAAGATAATTTCCAAGGAAGAAAAGTGGGAATGGATCAATTGGTCGAAAATGTAGGATCTATTTTTGGGGTAGGGAAAGATGCCACTTTGGAAGATAATAAAATTTGGCGTTTAGTCTGGTGGGCGAACATTTTGGATTACAGTACTAGTCCTGAATTTGCGTTACAAGGGAAGGGATTTGGAATGAGTTTGGCGGAGAGCGATGTCATTACAACTGATTCGGAAGACCTTCGGTCGCCACACAATTTTAATTTAACGATATTAGCTCGATTTGGATGGCCACTATTTTTATTGTGGTCTTATTGGCTTTTTTGTCTGTTCAAGCCTATGTTTCAACGGAAGTTAACTGATCAACAGTTGATGATATCCTGTGTGCTATTTACTTTTTGGCTAAACGGCAGTTTTGATGTTTTTCTGGAAGGACCGATGGGGGCATTCCCATTTTGGACTTGGGTAGGGTTGTATTTACTTGGAGATTTTTTCCCTGAGCCTTCTGTTTCAAAAGTTTAGTACGCGTTCTGGTCGCCCCTGAAGAAGTTAATGACGGTCTGGAGGATGATTTGGCAATCTAACCAAAACGACCAGCGGTGAATATAACTCAAATCAAAGTCCACCCGTTCCTGCATATCCTCCGTCGTGCGCGTTTCCCCTCTACACCCATTTACCTGCGCCCAGCCGCTGATTCCGGGTAAAACGATGTGGCGCAGCATGTAATTGTCCACCGTATTCATTGATTCAATGTTCAAGGGAGTCGGGTGCGGACGCGGTCCCACCACCGACATATCGCCTAACAACACATTCCAAAATTGCGGAATCTCATCCAGGTTTGTTTTACGTAAAAATGCTCCAATCCGGGTAATTCGAGGATCCTCTTTCTGTGCTTGCTGGTAATTTCCGTCCTCATCCACATCCTCGCTTTCCTTCACCATCGTCCGGAATTTATAACAGGTTAAGGTCTCATTATTCAGTCCCCAGCGCTCTTGACGGAAAAAAACAGGACCTTTAGACGTTATTTTTATGAGCAGGGCTATTAATGGGAATAAGATGAGTCCAAAAGTGAGTATAAATACGACCGAAAAAACGACGTCAAATACGCGCTTTAGAATTCTATTTTCCATTCTATCCAAGGGAAGTCGCCCCACATTCACTACGGGTACTTGACCGATGGTCTGAATGCTGACGGAGGAAGTTGCATATTGTTTGAAATCTGGCAAAATACGGACTTTGGTCCGGTAATAATCACAGATACTGATGCAACGCTGAATAGTCGAATAATCCTCCGCAGGCAAGGCAATCACCACTTCATCAATGAAACGCGACTTCAAAATCAAATCCAGTTGGCTAATTTTGCCTAAATAATCACAGCCTTGAATGTTATTCATTTCATCGTCGATGATTCCCTCAACTTTATAACCGTAATAATAGTATTTATGAACGGTATCATAAAAATTCTTTGCCGCCGCAGTCGCCCCTACTAATAAAACGAGGTCATTCATCCGCCCTTGGTAGAAGGCAGCGTGGCGATTCTTACGTAAAATATACTTGGTTACAGCGGCTAAAACGAAATTGGAACCGATGAAATAGATAAAAAAGCTAAAGTCGTAGACTCCGCTCGGTTTCAAAAAGAAGAGGCTCGAACTAAGTAAAATGGTAAATAAAATCAGGTGGTAAAGGATGAAAATGATTTCCTCGGCGAACTTATTGGAGCGTCTATCGGCATATAGTTTGGAAAATGACGAGACAAAATACCAAATCACTAAAGTAAGAATAGTAAAGGATGGATTCCATTGATCGAGGTGTCCTAAGTTCCAAAGCGCTACTAAATAGGCCGCAATGACCACTAGGGCATCGTTCAAGTAGCGGATTAGAATAAATCGATTAGTCTTTTTGTTCATGGAAATCTTTATCACTCAAATTTACAAATTGCGGGCATTCCTACCTAAATTTGTTCATGCTTAAATGGATCTTTTTTTTC
>CAIVPV010000153.1 GCA_903907915.1 uncultured Cytophagaceae bacterium | reverse complement strand
CTCACTTCTCCTTTAATGTGGAAGGTGGTCGTTGCGAAGTTTGTCAGGGTGAAGGAGAAATCACGATTGAAATGCAATTCATGGCGGATATCAAGTTGCCCTGTGAATCCTGTGGCGGCTCCCGATTCAAACAAGAAATATTAGATGTTAAATTACAAGATAAAAACATCTCTGAGATTTTGGATTTGACCGTCGAAGAAGCGGTCGAGTTTTTCCGAGAGAATCAACCCCGCATCGCAGATAAAATCGATCCGCTATTTCAAGTGGGCTTAGGCTACATCAAATTAGGGCAATCATCGAGCTCTCTTTCCGGCGGAGAGGCGCAACGCGTGAAACTGGCTAGTTTCTTAGGCAAAGGAAATCCGAACAAAGGCAAGACCTTGTTTATTTTTGACGAACCTACGACGGGTCTACATTTCCATGATATTAAAAAACTTTTGAAAGCCATGAACGATCTTGTCGAACAAGGCGACTCGGTAGTGATCATCGAGCATAATATGGAAGTCGTTAAATGTGCTGATCACATCATCGACTTAGGTCCTGAAGGAGGCGAAAACGGTGGTTATATTAGTTTCACGGGGACACCGGAAGAGATGAAAGGGTTAAAAAACAATCCGACTGCCTTTTATTTAAGCCAAAAACTCTAATTTAGCACATGTCTTCATTCGCCAGCATTTCCACACTCACCGAAAGAATCCAGTCCATAACGGCTGGACTCAACTATGTGATTCCGGAATTGATTGTGGCTGGGACGATTCTGACAAGTCTTTTCATTGAACTATTTTTACATTCGAAGACAGAAAAATTCAGCACCTCTTGGCGCTATTTTACCTGCCAAATCCCCCTTTTACTAGCCCTTTCCCTCAGTTTTCAACGTTCCGAATTAGGCTTAAGCGGCATATTTGCGGCGGGTTTATTCGAGGCGAATATAGGGTCGAATGCCATTAATACCCTGATTTTAGGCATTGGATTTTTGCTTATTTTGATGAATCAAATTCACCGAAAATCCTTCACCTTCGAAGAACTGATAGGTTTTTTATCGATTTTATTAGGCGCCTTATTAAGCAGCATGAGCACCCATGCCTTAAGCTTATTTTTATCCATCGAATTTATGTCGATGGGAACTTATGTATTAGTGAGTCTTCGAAAAGAGGCTGCGCGTGCTAGTTTACCTTATGTTTTGTTTGGACTAGGATCGTCTGCCCTCTTCTTGTATGGGATTTCCTTGCTGTATGGTTTAACCGGATCTCTCGATTTCTCTAGCGTTGATTTTTCGCGAGGAATCTCGGTGGCTGACCCCTATTTACGCGGTTTTGCCTTAGGGCTTTTTGCCGTGGGATTGTTGTTTAAAATGTCATGGGCACCTTTTCATCCTTGGAATCCGGATGTGATGGAAAATTTACCTGCCTCTTGGATGACTTGGATTTCCACGGCTCCTAAAATTGCTATTGCCTTCGTGGGCATTCGCCTCCTTCCTATATTACCCGTTTCATTTGTAAATGAATTAGCTGTTTTAGCCGTATTGACACTGTTGGTTGGACATTTAGGGGCATTAGGCCAAAACAAAACAAAACGTCTCCTCGCCTATTCCAGCATCGCACATGGCGGATTTTTAGCCATGGCTTGGTTTTTTCAACCCGCTCAAGCGCTGGATGCCATCTTATTTTATGGCTTCTTGTATAGCATTGCCAGTTTATTGGTATTCTACCTGATTGACGAATCTGGTGCTGACGAAGTTTCAGCTTTCGCAGGCCTCGGATCTTCGAAACCTTTACCAGCCTTTTTTCTGCTAACTGGTCTCGTGGCTTTAGTAGGCTTACCACCAGCCGGCACCTTTCTAGCTAAACTGACTTATTTCAGTTTATTATGGTCAAACTATGAATTAAATCAGACGGTGGGAATATTGATTTTATTGATTGTGGCCATTTTTACGACGGCCATTTCTCTGTTCTATTATTTAAAGATTCCTTTCCAATTGTATTTCAAAAAATCGCTTGGGAAATCCAGCCTTTGGTTAGAAATGCGGCCCTTAGAAATCGGTTCTTATGGATTTTTGGTGGCCATTTTACTACTATCTATCTTATTTCCAACGGTGTTAACAAACCTTTGGAAATAAGCGATAAAAAAATAAAAAAAATCAGTTAATTGGTCTTTATTTTGGCTAATTTTGAACTTGATTTAATTAATAGCCCCACGTTTCCATGTCTGATTCTATTAAGCACGAATGCGGAATTGCCCTTATCCGTTTACGAAAGCCTTTTCAGTACTACTTAGACACATATAATACGCCATCCTACGGACTTAATAAACTTTATCTGATGATGGAGAAACAGGTCAACAGGGGGCAAGATGGAGCCGGGGTGGCAAACATTAAAATCAACGTAAAACCAGGGCACCGTTACATTTCCAGATACCGTTCGGTAGAGCCACAAGCAGTGGCAGATATTTTTGGAAAAATCAATAAGAAATTCAGTAAAGCACAGAAACTCGCAAAATCAGTTAAGCGCGAAACAGGCATCGATTCGGTGCATGATGCGGACTGGTGGCAAGAGAATGTAGCTTTCACAGGGGAGGTATTATTAGGCCACTTGCGCTACGGAACCCACGGTCAAAATGAGATCGAAAACTGCCATCCGATGTTGCGTCAAAACAATTGGAGAAGCCGTAACCTAGTAATGGCGGGTAATTTCAATATGACGAATGTGGACGATTTGTTCGACAAATTAGTTTCCTTAGGTCAGCACCCGAAAGAAAAAGTCGATACCGTTACTGTCATGGAAAAGATCGGTCACTTTTTAGATGAGGAGAATCAGCGCCAATTTGACAAGTACAAAGATAAATACGAGAATCCCGAATTATCGGACATCATTGCTCAGAAAATTGATTTAAAACGCGTTTTAGAGCGTTCTTGCAAGGATTTTGACGGTGGTTACGCGATGGTAGGAATGACAGGATACGGAGCCTCCTTCGTAGCACGTGACCCAGCGGGAATTCGCCCAGCCTTCTATTATGTAGATGACGAAGTAGCTGTAGTGGCCTCTGAAAAACAGGCGATTAAAACATCGTTTAATTGCGCCTACGATCAAATTAAAGAGATTACTCCGGGCCATGCCCTGATTATCGATATTGACGGAAACGTTTCTGAAATTCCGTTCATTGATCGCTTAGAACAAAAATCTTGTTCGTTTGAGCGGATCTATTTCTCGCGAGGATCAGATCCAGATATCTACCACGAACGTAAAAAATTAGGTGAATTATTAATTCCGCAGATTTTAGCGGAAGTACACCACGATCTGAAAAATACCGTATTCTCTTATATCCCGAACACGGCAGAAACTGCATTCCTAGGGATGATCGAT
>CAIVPV010000152.1 GCA_903907915.1 uncultured Cytophagaceae bacterium | reverse complement strand
CCTTTTAGTGGAAATGGATGGTTTTGCTACCGATTCTGGTATTATCATTATGGCAGCAACTAACCGTCCAGATGTATTGGATCCAGCTTTGCTTCGTCCAGGTCGTTTTGATCGTCAAATTTCGATTGATAAACCTGATATAATCGGACGTGAGGCAATCTTCAAAGTGCATTTAAAGCCTTTGAAATTAGCAGCTGATACCGACCCTAAGGAGCTTGCGGCTCAAACTCCTGGTTTTGCCGGTGCAGAAATTGCTAACGTTTGTAACGAAGCAGCTTTAATCGCGGCTCGTCGTTCTAAAACGGCAGTGGATATGAATGACTTCCAAGAGGCGATGGATCGTGTGATAGGTGGATTAGAAAAGAAAAATAAATTGATTTCTCCCGAGGAGAAGAAAATTGTAGCTTTCCATGAAGCAGGTCACGCTATTGCAGGTTGGTTCTTAGAGCATGCGAATCCTTTAGTAAAGGTGTCGATTGTGCCTCGTGGTGTGGCTGCTTTAGGTTATGCTCAATATTTACCTAAGGAGCAATTCTTGTATCGCACGGAGCAACTAATGGACGAAATGTGTGTGACTTTAGGCGGTCGCGCAGCAGAAGAAATCGTTTTTGGTAAGATCTCTACCGGTGCTCAGAACGATTTAGAACGTATTACAAAATTAGCCTATTCCATGGTGACCATTTATGGTATGAATGAGAAATTAGGTAATATATCTTACTACGATTCTAAAGGTTCAGAATACCAGTTTAATAAGCCTTATTCTGAAACAACGGCGCGTGAAATCGATGAAGAAGTTCGTAAAATCATCAAGGAAGCCTATGAGCGTACGAAGAAATTGTTGAAATCCAAGAAAGATAAATTGACCATTTTAGCCGAGCAATTATTGGAAAAAGAGGTGTTGTTCCAAAGTGATTTAGAGGCATTAGTAGGCCCGCGTCCATTTGAGCAATTAACTTCCTACCAAGAGTTTATCAAAGGCGAAACAGAGAAGAAGCGAAAAGATGCTAAAGATGAGCGCGATTTAGCTGAGGAGAAAAAGAATGCGCCTAAAAAAGCTGAGGTGGCTAAAAAGCCCGTGGTAAAAAAGGCTCCGGCAAAAAAGCCCGTAGTCACTAAAGACGTGGCTGCGAAGCCAAGAGCTAGAAAGCCTAAAGCTACAGATAGTTAATTAACAGGGGTGCCTCACAGGGTACCCCTATTTTTTATATGATTCAATTAGATCTCAGTCCTGGGAAAAAAGTGTATTTCGCATCCGATTTTCATTTGGGATTTCCAGATGAATTATCTTCAAGGGAACGAGAGAAAGCTTTAGTTAACTGGTTAGATCAAGTCCAGTCGGATGCGCAAGATGTATTCTTATTAGGGGATTTATTTGATTTTTGGTTTGAATATAAAACGGCAGTTCCGCGTGGTTTTGTTCGCTTTTTAGGAAAGCTATCTGCGCTGGCAGATCAAGGTATTTCCATTCATATTTTTGTAGGTAATCATGATCTTTGGATGTGGGATTATTTAGAAAAAGAAGTGGGTGCAAAGATTTACCGTTCCCCATCCGATTTATCCATTAAAACGGCAGCTAAGACCTTTTTGCTTCACATCGGCCATGGAGATGGTTTAGGTCCGGGAGATACCGGTTATAAGATGTTAAAGAAGGTCTTTACAAATCCTTTGGCTCAGTGGCTTTTTGGATTCTTACATCCGAATGTGGGAATAAGTTTAGCTAATTTTTGGTCATCCACGAGAAAAGAAGGTACCTTATCTAAAGGGGAGCAGGCATTTGATCCAGAGACGGATTACATCTTATCCTATGTTCGAGAAAAGGTCTTGGAAAACCCAGCCATAGAGGCTTTTATTTTTGGCCATCGCCATCATCCTATTGCTTATTCTTTAGCTTCAGGAGGTACTTATTACAATTTAGGGGACTGGTTTAATCCTCATTTAAAAAATGCTTACTATCTCCAAATTGATGAAAATAAAATCGACTTTATTCATTTTAACGCTTCTGGCGTTTAATTCTTTTTCCCAAAAACCTACGGAACAATGGCGTCCAGCCATTCATTTTAGTCCGAAGATAAACTGGACAAATGATCCCAATGGACTAATCTATATCAATGGGTATTACCACCTATTTTTCCAACATAACCCGAAAGGGAATGAGTGGGGAAATATGAGCTGGGGTCATGCGAAAAGTAAAGATTTATTGCATTGGGAGGAATTGCCTTTAGCCATTCCACATGGAAAAGAGTACATTTTTTCTGGATGTGTGGTGTTGGATAAGGACCATGTTTCTGGTTTAGGGGACCCGAATAAACCCTTATTGATTGCGATTTATACGGCCGATTATCCCAATACCTTACAAGAGCAGCACCTTGCTTTTTCAAATGATGAAGGTGTAACCTGGACAAAATACAATCAAAATCCAGTGCTTTCCATTCAATTGAAGGATTTTAGAGACCCTAATATTATTTGGCATGAACCATCTCATCAATTTGTGATGTCAGTGGTGAAACCTTGGGAATTTACGGTGCAATTTTATGGTTCTAAAGATCTTTTGCATTGGAATTATTTGAGTGAGTTTGGCCATCAAGGCGATGTGGATATGATTTGGGAATGTCCTTCCTTAATGGAATTGCCTGTAGAAGGTTCTAAGGATACGAAATGGGTATTTGCTGTATCTAGTCAAGGACCCTATAAAAAGGCAGTGGGTATGCAGTATTTCGTAGGGGATTTCGATGGAAAAACCTTTACAAATGACGCGCCTAAAGAGCAGGTGAATTATGTGGATTATGGCCGCGACTTCTATGCAGCTATCCCTTTTTATAACACGGTAAATAAAGAGGCATATTGGTTAGGATGGATGCTGAGTTGGTCCTATGCGAAGGAGCAACCTACTTTTCCTTATAAAGGCCAAATGTCTTTAGCCAGAACTTTATCCCTCGTTCGCACCTCTCAGGGCTTGCGACTAAAACAAGTGCTGAAGCCAGATTTGACAAAATTAAAACCTGATTACGAAGCTCATAATCTAGTATTAAAGGGCTCAAAGGACTTATCTGGCATGAAGTTTTTGCAAAATAAGACCTATGTTATTGAGCTAAAAGTCGATGCTACGAATGCCAAACAATGGGGAATTGAGCTAGGGGATAGGGCGAAAGACAACCCGGAGTTGACTCGAATTGGGTTCGATGAAAAGAGTCGAGATTGGTTTATTGATCGCCGATTAAGTGGTCAAATTCCAGCTCCAGGTTTTGATATGATTCAATCGGCGCCATTTATTCCTGGTGGAGATAAGGTTTTGCAGCTCGTGGTAGATCGTTCCACTTTAGAATTATTAGCTCAAGATGGCACGGTAGCTATCAGCTCTTTGCGTTTTCCGACTAAAAAAGAATCTGTTCGATTAGTATCCATGGGCGGAGAACTCCGGATAAAGGAATTGCGTATTTGGGAGATTAAATAGGGTTTTTTGTGTATCTTCACTAGTTAATAATTTAATTAAAAAAATATGTCACAAATTCACACTCGTTTCGAGGTCATGACAGAGCTCGCTAAAAATATGGATAACTATGTGAAGGACTATTTAGTCCCGATCGATACCAATTGGCAGCCAGCTGATATGTTACCCGATTCGACTAAGGATTCGTTCTTTGATGATGTGAAAGCTTTGCAAGAAGCCGCTAATGAATTGCCCTACGATTATTGGGCTGTTTTAGTGGGTGATACTATTACAGAAGAGGCTTTACCTACTTACGAATCCTGGTTATTAGGTATGGAGTCGGTGAATCAAGTAGACCAAACAGATGGCTGGTCTCGGTGGATTCGCACCTGGACTGCAGAAGAAAATCGTCATGGAAACCTGTTAAATACATATTTGTATCTTTCTGGTAAGGTAAACATGAAATCGGTGGCCATTTCTACTCAATATCTAATTGCGGATGGTTTTGATATTGGAACAACAGCTGATCCTTATCGGAATTTTGTCTATACTTCGTTTCAAGAACTAGCAACGAATATTTCTCACCGTAGAACAGCATCCTTAGCTAAGCAACATGGTAATACTTTATTGTCACGTATGTGTGCACAAATAGCGGCGGATGAATTACGTCACCACAAGGCATATCGTTCTTTTGTTTCTGAAATTTTTACCTTAGATCCGAACGAAATGATGCTTGCTTTTGCTGATATGATGAAAAAGAAAATTGTGATGCCAGCGCATTTTTTACGCGAAATAAATGGTGCGAAAAGTTCTTTATTTGAGCATTTCTCTGATGCAGCACAACGTTTAGGGGTATATACTACCACTGACTATGTGACCATTATGAAGGGTTTAATCTCTGATTGGGATATCGAAAACATGAAGGGATTGAATGAGACGGCAGAAAAGGCACGTGATTATGTAGCTAATTTGCCTGCTCGCTTAGAAAAATTAGCAGATCGAGTAAAGGTGCCTGAATTGGCTTATCCTTTCTCTTGGATTGCCTAAACATGTCTACGAAATTATCAATGGATGAGCTCAATAGGCTCGATGTGTACACTTATAAAAACATTGAAAAATTCCCTTATGTGATCGTTTTAGATGACATAAGGAGTATGAATAACATTGGCTCTGCCTTTCGAACTGGGGATGCTTTTCGTTGTTCATCGATTCATTTATGCGGAATAACTGCGCAACCCCCTCATAGAGAAATTTCAAAAACTGCCTTAGGTGCGGATGAGTCTGTAGACTGGGTCTATTTTGCGGATGCAGCAGATAGCCGCAAAGCCTTGCGTTCTGAGGGATACCAAATCGTTTGCGTGGAGCAAGTGCAAGGCTCCGTTTCTTTAGAAAAATTCAAGCCTGTTACAGGTCAAAAATACGCTTTTGTATTCGGTAACGAAGTCTTTGGGGTCAATGATGCGTGGATTCAAGAGGCAGATTTTAGTTTAGAAATTCCTCAATTTGGAACAAAACACTCCCTTAATGTGTCCGTGAGTATGGGGGTGGTTATTTGGGATTTTGTGTCCAAAATCATCGCCTAAATTCATTTATCCGCTGTATTTTGCGTTCATCCTTTTACTAGGTTTTTGAACGCATTTTTTGTTTAAATTCGTCTCAATAATTTCAATCTATGATACTATCTATTCAACATGTGGTGAAGCGTTATGCGGATCACACAGCACTTGCTGGGGTTAGTTTGGAAATTCCTAAGGGCCAAATATTTGGTCTTCTAGGTCCCAATGGCGCCGGTAAAACTTCCCTCATTCGAATTGTTAATCAAATAACCGCTCCCGATGAAGGGCAAGTTATCTTTGATGGGGAGGTCTTACATCCGAAACACGTCGAGCAAATAGGTTATTTGCCTGAAGAGCGTGGTCTTTATAAGAAGATGAAAGTAGGTGATCAATTGATGTATTTAGCGCAGCTAAAGGGGCTTTCTAAAGCTGAAGCCCAGAGTCGATTGAAAGATTGGTTTATTCGATTGGATATTAAAGACTGGTGGTATAAGCAAGTGGATGATTTGTCTAAGGGAATGCAGCAAAAGACCCAGTTCATTGCCACGGTGGTTCATGAACCGAAATTATTGATTTTAGATGAACCGTTTTCTGGGTTCGATCCAATTAATGCAAATATGCTGAAGGATGAGATTTTGGGATTAAAAGAACGTGGCACCAGCATTTTATTCTCCACTCACCGAATGGAATCAGTGGAAGAATTATGTGACAGCATTGCCTTAATAAATCAAGCGAAAGTTGTTTTAACAGGGGAAAAGGAAGAGGTGCGCAATCGATTTAAGAAAGATGAATATGCGGTGAAGTTTTCGGGTGAATTGACTAATTCCTCTGCTTTTGAAGTAGTTTCTATCGATGCTGAACAGCATTCAGCGGTTATTAAATTAGCTAAATCGAATGGGACAAATCAGGCTATTTCTGCCTTGATCAAACAGGTGGATCTTTTTGAGTTTAAGGAAGTGATTCCCTCCTTTAATGACATTTTTATTCAGGTAGTAGAAGAAACGAAATAAGCGATGAACAAGATATTATTAGTGATTCAACGGGAGTATTTGACCCGAGTTCAAAAGAAATCCTTCTGGATAGCCTCTCTATTAGGGCCTATATTGATTACGGCGATTTATGCCATACCTATTTGGCTAGCGATGCAAGATAAAGAGGTGAAACGAATTGAGATTTTAGATGAGAGTGGTTTGTTTCAGGCCAAAGATTTAGTAGATAAAGAGGTGGAATTCAAGCTCGTGAATAAGCCTGCTGCTGAGCTAAAAGCGTCTTTTTCAAAAGAGGGTTTTGTGGCATTTGTTCACTTACCTAAAAACATAGTAAGGGATTCTAAAGAGCTAAAGATTTATTCGGAGAAGAATTTAAGCCTCCCTCTAAAATCCTCTATTGAGCGTGTCATTGAGAAAAAGGTACGTGCCACTTTAATGCAGAAGGCAGGCATCGCGTCTGAAGTATACGAAAAAACGCAAGTTGAGATTACTAGCGAGACTATTTCTGTTTCTTCAACAGGGGATGAGACTAGCTCCTCTTCGGGTGGAGCGATGATCCTAGCAGGAGTGATGGGAATGCTCTTATATATCACTTTGTTATTATATGGCTCCCAGGTAATGGCAGGTGTTATTGAAGAGAAAAGTAGTCGAATCATTGAGGTGATCATTTCATCAATCAAGCCTTATCAGTTGATGTTGGGCAAGATTTTGGGAGTAGGAATGGTCGGGTTGACGCAGTTTTTATTGTGGATTGTGTTAACGATTGGGCTGACTCAAGTGGCCTCTACATTCTACGGTTCTAGTCCGATTCAACAGAGGGTAGAGCAGGTGAAAAAAGCCGACCCAGAAGTCGCGAAAACGATGGAAGCATCTCCGATGGATGAAGTAACAAAGGTGATTGAGAGTACCAATATTCCATTGGTTTTAGGCGGATTTTTGTTCTATTTCTTATTCGGTTATTTGCTATATAGCTCTCTTTTTGCGGCGATAGGTAGTGCGGTGGAGAGTACAGCTGAAGCCCAGCAATTTACTTTTATTGTGATGCTGCCCATTATTTTGGCCTTTATTATGGCACAATTTACGATGCAGGATCCAGACAGCACGATGGCTTTTTGGGCTTCGATGATTCCATTTACTTCCCCCATCAATATGATGGTTCGTTTGCCTTATGGCGTTCCTATGTGGGAATTAGCTACTTCGATGATTCTTCTGGTACTAGGATTTTTAGGTTGCAGCTGGATTTCAGCCCGCATTTACCGGGTGGGAATCTTGATGTATGGAAAGAAAATTACGGTGAAAGAGATGGCAAAATGGTTGTTTTATAAAGGATAATTATATAGTTAGCCAAATATCTAATGCTTCTGGTTTAAACCCAGCGAAACATCTGTCATTTTGGACCAATATAGGTCGCTTAATGGCAGATGTTTTTTCTTGTAGGTAAGTGAATATATCTAGATTAGCCTTTTCCGAATCGTTTAGTTGTCTGTAAGTACTCCCTTGTTTGTTTAATACGATTTCTTCCCCTAATTGATCCATAAAAAAGCGTAATTGCTCTGCGCTGATGCCTTTTTTCTTATAGTCGTGGAACTCAAAAGGAATCCCTTTTTCGTTTAAAAAGTCAAAAGCCTTTTTCATCGTGTTGCATGCAGGAATTCCGTAAATTGTAAGCATCTTATTGTTTTTGGTGGTATTTTTGTAGACTAAGACAAATTTAATACAAAACATCGTATGGAGTATAGAATTGAAAAAGATACTATGGGTAAGGTGCAAGTGCCTGCTCATGTTTATTGGGGCGCTCAAACGCAACGTTCAATTGAGAATTTTCCCATAGCTCAAGATATTAACAAGATGCCGAAGGAGATCATTCGGGCCTTTGCGTATTTAAAGAAGGCAGCGGCTATTACGAATTTTGAGGCAGGTGTCTTAGATGAGGCCAAAAAGAATTTGATAGGTCAAGTTTGTGATGAAATTTTAGGTGGACAATGGGTAGACCAATTCCCTTTAGTGGTTTGGCAAACTGGTTCAGGAACGCAGTCAAATATGAATTGTAATGAGGTGATTGCCTACCGCGCTCACGTATTACAGGGTGGAAATTTACAAGATGAGCAGAAGTTTGTTCATCCAAACGATGATGTTAATAAGTCTCAATCTTCTAACGACACCTTTCCTACAGCGATGCACATTGCTGCCTACCAGTCGTTAATGGAAGTCACTATACCTGGAATCACAAAATTGAGAGATACGTTAGCGGCAAAGGCAAAAGCATTTAAAAACGTGGTTAAAATAGGTCGCACACACTTCATGGATGCGACTCCACTGACGTTAGGTCAAGAATTTTCTGGTTATGTATCACAATTAGATCACGGTTTACGTGCGATTAACAATAGCTTAGCGCACCTTTCTGAACTAGCTTTAGGAGGAACGGCCGTAGGGACAGGTATTAATACCCCCAAAGGTTATTCTGAAAATGTAGCCAAGCACATTGCCACATTAACTGGATTGCCGTTTGTGACGGCAGAAAACAAGTTTGAGGCTCTAGCTGCGCACGATGCAATCGTAGAAGCTCACGGAGCTTTAAAAACGGTGGCAGTAAGCTTAATGAAGATAGGAAATGATGTTCGGATGCTTTCTTCTGGCCCTCGTTCTGGAATTGGAGAGATTCATATTCCTGATAATGAACCAGGGTCTTCGATCATGCCTGGTAAAGTAAATCCTACGCAATGCGAAGCAATGACCATGGTTGCGGCACAAGTAATGGGTAATGATGTAGCCATCGGAATCGGTGGATCAAATGGCCATTTCGAGCTAAATGTATTCAAGCCGGTGATGATTTATAATTTCTTGCATTCGGCTCGTTTGATCGGTGATGTATGTGTGGCATTTAATGATAAGTGTGCGGTGGGCATCGAGCCTTTGCACGATAACATTGCAAAGCACGTAAATAACTCATTAATGCTAGTTACAGCCCTAAATACCAAAATTGGTTATTATAAAGCAGCTGAAATTGCACAGACTGCCCATAAAAATGGCTCTACATTAAAGGAAACAGCGATTTCTTTGGGTTATGTAACTGCCGAAGAGTTCGATGCTTGGGTAAAGCCTGAGAATATGGTAGGTGAGATCAATCTATAAGGAGACAAAAAATACGCGATTCTCGTGGCGAATAAATAAAAAAGGCTCATACGTAATGTATGAGCCTTTTTCCGTTGAATTTTATAGTATTTATGCCATTTCTCTCAATTCGAGGCTGTAAAACTCATTAGGGTAGGGAAAACTAGCGGCAATTTCTTCGGCTACCTCTAAGCTAGGTAAAATCAGTGTGACGATCTGAGAAATTTCACCACCTTCAATTTGTTGGATCAGTCGGTGGTCAATTTTTCCGCTTTGATTTAGTACCTTTAATTCACCTGAAAATTTCTGAAAAAGCATGTCTGCATAAGTCGATTTTAAGCCCTTCAGCCAGGTCCGAATTTGATCTAATTCTAGCTCCGATGCCAAGCTAAATTCGCTTGAAATTCCTGCTACTGGGCCTCGAATAATGAACACAAATCGCTTCATAATAAATTGTATTATTCTAGTATTTTAAAATTCTGATTGAAATTTATCGAAGGGATTTTCTTTCGGTAATTTCGGAGTCGGATTTATTTTTTCTCTAGGAATTGTCTTCGCTTTCGGTAGGAAAGGGGAGAGCCATTCGTCTAATTGACGTAGCGCATCTTTCTCCAATTGATAGTATATGAAGACCCCATTTCTACGAGTGCTAACTAAACCAGCATCTTTTAAAACGGATAAATGCCTGGAAATAGTAGGGGCGGCGTAGTCAAATTGATCAAATATAGCCGTAGCAGGAAGCTCTCCTTCCTTTAATAGTTCGATGATTTTCCGTCTGGACTCATCCCCTAAAGCTTTTGCTATGTTCTCTACAGCCATGCTATTATTTGATATTTAGCTAAGTTAATATATTGATTTTAAATCTCCAAATCAGGTTATTGATAAGCTATATAGCAGTATGACTAATTAATTAGCGAAACAGACAACTATTAATTAGCGATATTGTAAAGTATACTACTTATATATAGCTATAATGCTAAATAATAGATTAAAGAGAGGAGAGTATAGATAAGAGATGGTAAATGGTGGATGGTAAATGATGCAACTAGTCCAGCGACTAAGACGTAGTCGACTAAGTCACAAAGTGACGACTAAACGGCAAAGCCGTGACTTTAGCCTACTGAGTTACATACACCCGCTTAACCCGCTCGCTGATATTCGTCATGAGTTCGTAAGGGATAGTTTCTGCCTGTTTGGCTAAATCGTATAATTGTATTTTTCCGCCAAAGGCTATAGCGGTATCTCCTAGCGAAATGTCTGGAAATTCACTGATATCTACCATGCACATATCCATGCAAATGGTGCCTACCGTGGGACATAAATGTCCTTTGATTTCGAAGCTTCCTTTACCCATACCTAGGGCTCTAGAATAGCCGTCTGCATAGCCAATGGCGAGGGTTGCAATACGACCAGGTTTTGTAAGTTTTCCTCTTCTTCCATAGCCAATAGTTTCCTCTGAGGCTATGTTTTTGATCTGAGATATCGAGGTTTTTAGGGTTAAAACGTTTTCAATCTTATTTTTTACGTTCGGATTACCTGTTATTCCGTATAAACTGATGCCTAATCGCACCATATCTAGGCGCGCTGAAGGGTAATTTTGTATGGCAGCGGAGTTCGCGATATGCTTGATAGTTTGATAGCCTAAGCTCT
>CAIVPV010000151.1 GCA_903907915.1 uncultured Cytophagaceae bacterium | reverse complement strand
TGGCGAAACCACCGTCTTCCATTGCCCCTTAAAATCTGCTGGATTATACGTACGCTGATCGTAGCGCGGAGTGATATTTTTCAGCTTAGGCATGACCCAGATTTGGAATAGTTCCAAAGCCTCGGTTTGACTCGCATTAAATTCCGAATGATAAATCCCAGACCCCGCAGACATTATCTGCACATCCCCCGCATTAATAATGCCATTCGTTCCCATCGAATCCTCATGCGCCACCGCACCCTTCATCGGAATAGTCACGATCTCCATATTATCATGTGGATGTTTGCCAAAACCCATTCCAGCCGCAATGCAGTCATCATTTAGCACGCGCAACGCACCAAAATGAATTCTCGCCGGATTATGATAGCCAGCAAAACTAAAACTAAAAGCGGTCTTTAACCAGCCGTGATCGGCGGTTCCGCGGGAGGAGGCAGAGTGTAGTTCGGTTTTCATAAGGGTAGTCGCTAGTCACTAGTCACTAGTCGCTAGTCACTAGTCGCTAGTCACTAGTCACTAGTCGCTAGTCGATAGTCGATAGTCGATAGTCGATAGGAATATTTAAGCGGTAAAGTTAAGTAATTCTGTTGATTTGAAACTTTATTAATACTCCAATAAACCAAAAGAGCCAGAACAAAGTTCCAGCTCATTTGACTCCCGACTAGTGACTAGCGACTAGCGACTATTGACTAGCGACTATAGATATTGATTCGCGTTCGTAGCGTTCAAGTCTTCGAAAGCTGTTTTTAAACGAGCTACCAAAGTCTCTTCGCCCTTACGTAACCAAACACGTGGGTCATAGTATTTCTTGTTCGGAGAATCGTCGCCTGTTGGGTTACCGATTTGTCCTTGTAAATAAGCCTCATTTGCTTTATAGAATCCTAAGATACCTTCCCAGAATGCCCATTGCGTATCTGTATCGATATTCATTTTGATTGCACCATAAGATAATGCCTCACGGATTTCTTCGCGAGATGAACCAGAACCACCGTGGAATACGAAGTTGATTGGTTTCTCAGGGGTTAAATTATATTTTGCTTTGATGAATTCTTGTGAGTTCTTCAAAATCACTGGTTGCAACTTCACGTTACCCGGCTTGTAAACTCCGTGTACGTTACCGAATGCCGCAGCGATCGTGAAACGGTGAGAGATTTTGGACAATACTTCATAAGCATAAGCCACCTCTTCCGGTTGTGTATATAATTTAGATGAATCTACGTCAGAGTTATCCACGCCATCTTCTTCACCACCTGTAACACCTAATTCGATTTCTAAGGTCATGCCCATTTTAGACATACGCTCTAAATATTTTGCGCAGATTTCTAAGTTTTCTTCCAAAGGCTCTTCAGACAAATCAATCATGTGAGAAGAGAACAAAGGTTGTCCTGTCTCAGCGAAGAATTTCTCGCCAGCATCTAATAAACCGTCGATCCAAGGCAACAATTTTTTCGCGCAGTGGTCTGTGTGTAAAACTACTTGAACACCGTATGCTTTCGCCATTTGATGAACGTGGTAGGCGCCAGAGATCGAACCAGCGATTGCCGCTGCTTGATTCTCGTTAGAAAGCGTCTTTCCAGCGTAGAAAATACCACCACCGTTAGAAAATTGGATGATTACCGGAGAATTCACCGCTTTCGCTGCTTCTAATACGGCATTCACCGTATCTGTACCTGTTACGTTAACCGCTGGTAAAGCGAATTGATTTTTCTTAGCGATTTCAAATAACTCTTGAACCGCATCTCCGTGCAACACTCCTGTTTGATTGGATAAACTTGACATAATGCTTTTTTTTCTTGGGAAATAAATAAAAACTGCCTGATTTTCAGCAACTAAAGCCCAAAAATACAAACAATTATTGATTTTTCGAGGGGTAAAGTGCCAAAGTCGTCACTGCGTGACTTAGTCACGCAGTGACGACCAATAAATTGGTATTTTCCCAAGAATAAATTATTTAACAACACATTGATTTTCAATTAATCTACCTGACTTTAAAAGGGAATAATTTCGACCCTATATTTAAACTATTAGACAGATGAATTTAAAACTACGTTTACCAGTTCGGGAACTCAATCGAAAATCCAACCCTTGGATATTCTCTTGTTTCGCCGTCCTACTATTGATTTTGGGCTCAATGAGCACAACTTTTGGCCAAAACAATCAAGCCATAACCGTATCAGGAAAAGTACTTGATGCGACGACAAAAGAGCCATTAACGGGAGCTACGGTTTCTGTTAAAGGAACTTCGAAAGGAACATCGGTGGATGCTTCAGGTAAATATTCGATTGCAGTTTCATCAGAAACGGCGGTGTTAGAATTTAGATTTATCGGGTATGCTACTAAAGTTGTAACGGTAGGGAAGCAAACGGAAATCGATGCAGCCTTAACAATTAATTCGTCCGATTTAGAGCAAGTTATCGTAGTAGGTTACGGAACGCAGAAGAAAACGGATGTAACTGGTTCTGTAAAATCGGTAGCAAGCGAATCCTTTAATAAAGGAATCATTAACTCGCCGGAGCAATTGTTGCAAGGTAAAGTAGCTGGAGTAAATGTAACTTCTGCAACGGGTGAGCCGGGCGGCGTTCAAGGAATCACGGTTCGTGGACCTGGAGGAATTCGCTCTGGATCTACTCCTTTATTTGTGATTGACGGCTTGGCATTAGATAACTCTTCTACAGGTGGAGGAAATCCATTAAATTTCTTGAATCCTCAAGATATTGAAACGATCGATGTATTAAAAGATGCTTCTGCTACGGCTATTTATGGTTCACGTGGTGCGAATGGGGTTATTTTAGTAACAACCAAGAAAGGTAAAGCAGGCGTTTCGAAATTAGAGTTTTCTACGAGTGTAGGTATTTCTTCTATTGCTCGTGCGCTTCCTGTGTTATCTGCAGCAGACTTCCGAAAGCAAGTAGTTGCTAACAGCGGAACGCTGGAAGAATTTAATGCGGATACAGATTGGCAAAAAATAATTACGCGCGATGCATTGACTAAAAACTACAACCTAAGCTTAGGTGGTGGGGCGAATAAGTTAACCTATTATGCTGCTTTTGGTGCACAGATGCAACAAGGTATTGTGAAAAACAATCAGTTAGACCGTATGACAGGTCGTATAAATGTGAATCAAAAATTCTGGGAAGATCGCTTAAATGTAGATGCAAACCTTAATTTCTCTAATACGGTGAACGAGCGTCCAGCGATTGAAAATTTATTAGGAACAGCGATTTCAAATAACCCGACTTTGCCTGCTTATTTAGCTGATGGAGTAACACCCGCTACGTTTGTTAGTTCGTCTAACCCATTAACAACTTTGCAATTATATAAAGATATTAATACGACGAATCGTTTTATTGCGAATATTTCTCCTTCTATTAAGTTAATGAAAGGTTTAGTGTACCGTTTGAATTATGGTTATGATAACTCTACCTCGGTTCGCGATGTTCAACTTTTAGGAAGTAATGTGCCTAAAATAGATGGCCGTTTAGATACGTATAACACGAGTAATGTAAATAATTTGATTGAAAATTATTTGACATATAATTTGGACTTAGGCGATCATGCATTCGCTGCTTTATTAGGTCACTCGTACCAAAAAATTCAATACCAATGGCGCACGTTCTCGATCAATAAATTTCCGATCGTTCCTACAGAGCCGATTTATAATCCGGGGATCGGTCAAGAGTTAACTTTGGCAACGAATAAACCTGCAGGTTCTGCATTTATCAATGAATTGCAATCATTCTATGCGCGTGTTAATTACCAATACCAAGATAAATATTTAGCGACGGCAACGGTTCGTGCGGATGGTTCATCTAAGTTCGGTGCGAATAACCGCTACGGTATTTTTCCTTCGTTCTCTTTAGGATGGAGAATTTCAGAAGAGCCATTCTTGAAAAATTCGGCGGTGAGTAATTTGAAATTACGTGGTGGATGGGGCCAAACAGGTAACCAAGAAATCCCTCCAAAAATCACACAACCCTTGTTTACCGCAGTGGTGAGTGGAATCACGTCGTATCCAATGGACGCTTCTACTTCGTATCCAGCAGGTATCACGTATTCTCGTTTAGCGAATCCAGATATCCAGTGGGAGGTTTCTACACAGATGAACGTAGGTTTAGATTTCGCATTCTTAAACGGCGCGCTTTCTGGTTCGATTGATGCCTTTAATAAAGTGTCGACGAACATGTTGTTAGAAGTTATTCCTGCGGATCCTGTTCAGCCAGCTAGTTCAGTTTGGACGAATGTGAAAAATATGGAAATCCTAAATAAAGGGGTGGAATTAGATTTAGACTACAAATTCACGACACAATCAGGCGTGAAATTTAACGTAGGTGGTAACTTAACCTTGATTCAAAATGAAGTAAAAGGTTCGCCATACTCTGTAATTCCTTCTGGTTCTGCATCGGGTTCGGGTTTAACATCGGCTACTATTAATGGATATATTAATGGTCAACCGATTGGTACTTTCTTCTTAAAAGAGTTTATCGGATTCGATGACAAGGGAATGAGTGTTTACAAAGACCAAGATGGGGACGGAATAGTAACAGACAAAGATCGCATCGCGGCAGGTACGGCATTACCTTCTACTCAGTACAATATGTTCGGTAATGTAGCTTACAAAGGCTTTGATTTATCCTTGCAATTTAATGGGGTAGCCGGAAATAAAATTTATGATAACACAGCAAATGCGTCGTTTTATAAATTGAAGATTGCGAAAAATACGAACGTGGTACCGTCGGCTTATGCAGATGCAAAAGAGTCTATTAATAACGCGGCTCCTATCTCCACTCGTTACTTAAAGGATGCAGCGTTTTTACGTTTGAATAACGTTACGTTAGGATACCAGTTTGACACGAAAAAATTAGGTATCAGCAAGTTTATTTCAAATGCTCGTTTGTCGGTTACGGGTCAAAACCTTTGGGTTCAAACAACTTACGATGGATACGATCCGGAAGTAAATAAAGACAATTCGATCAATGGCGTTTTATCTTATGGTATTGATTACCTAAGTTACCCAAAAGCGAAGTCTGTGATTGTTGGTTTAAATCTTACATTCTAATTTGAATAGCTAAATAGATATGAAAAAGTTAAGAAATATCGCCATGTTAATGGTGGGGATGTCAGCCTTAGTAGGTTGCTCCGATTTGAATGAAAAAATTCTAGATGAGTACAATGCGGCGGGCCTAACGGATAAGCAAGCGGCAGACGGTATGATTGTACCAGTATACGCTGTCTTACCTACCATTTTCCAGCATACGACTTTATTCGCTCTGCAGGAAATTTCTACAGATGAAGCCATTTTGCCTTACCGTGGTGGTACGGATTGGGGTGATAATGGAATCTATTTGTCCTTGCACAAACACGAGACGACTTCGACGGATCCAAACGTAAAAAATACGTGGAATGCGATTTTAGCAGGTATCTCACGTTCAGTAACTGCGATTAACTCGTTGAAAACGAATAAAGATGCGAATGCGAATTTATACATCGCAGAAGCACGTGGAATGCGGGCGTATTACAACATGATGATGATCGATTTATTCGGTGTTGCATTCTCTAAAGAAGATTTGGGTGACGTTACTACGATTTTGCGTGGAGAAAAGGCGGTTACCTACATTAAAAATGAATTGTTAGCGGTAGAACCTCTTTTAACTACCTCGGCTGGTCCTGGCCGTTTGACAAAGGGCGGAGCTTGGTCTTTGCTTGCTCGTTTGTATTTGAATTCTGCGGTTTGGAGTGATCCTTATGGAACTCCGACCTTCAAAGCGGAGGATATGGATAAAGTGGTGGAATATTCAGATAAAGTGATCAACTCAGGTCAATATGCTTTATCAACGGATTATTGGGATATTTTCAGCAACGTAAATCACACGAACAAAGAGTTAATTTTTGCCGTAGATCAACGTGCGGAATTAAACGGGCATAACCGTATGTCCTATTTCTCCTTAGCCAATGATCAGCGTCCTTTACCTTCTTATCCTGCTGCTAATGGCACGGACGGTCCAGCTATCACGCCTACGTTCTATCAATCTTGGGTTTC
>CAIVPV010000150.1 GCA_903907915.1 uncultured Cytophagaceae bacterium | reverse complement strand
TATCGTAATGCCAAATACAACTGGGCCTCCACGCTACCGGGTAATACGCGGGAGACACTTTGGGAAAAATTCAAACCACTCGATGCTTTACCGCAACATTTGAATCCGGCATCAGGCTACTTATTTAACACGAATCATTCTCCATTTATGGCCACTGCGGTGAATGAGAATCTCAATCCTGCGAATTATGACAAATACGACGGCTACGAGACCTACCATAATAACCGTTCACAGCGGGCGAAAGAATTGATCGATACCTACGACAAAATAGGTTGGGAGGATTTGAAACGAATTAAATTCGATCGCCAACTGCCGGCGAAGATTTTATATCCGTATGGGTATGATGCCTCTGTTTTATTCACGTTAGATCCAGCCAAATATCCTGCTGTCGCGACCATCATCAAGGGCCTAAAAGAATGGAATCACGTCACAAACGTCGAAAGTATCGGTGCTTTGTATTATAACATCGTGTATTACGGCGCGTCTAAAATTAGGCATTCAGGTTCTAAAGAACCGTTTACCGAGGCAGAAGCAGTTGAAATAGTGCAATATGCTCAAGATTTCTTGATGAAGCATTACGGCCGTTTAGACGTGACACTAGGGGAGTTCCAACGCCTAAAAAGAGGGGATCAAGATTGGCCGCAAGCCGGAATGCCCGATGTTTTAGCTGCGGTGATGTCTGAGCCTATGGGTGAATCACAACGCAAGATGAATAGCGGCGATGCCTATATCGGTTTTGTGAAGTTCCCTAAAGGTGGTGGTTTGCCGCAGATTGAGACGGTGAATACCTTTGGCGCTAGTTCGCATCCAGAATCAAAACACTTTGCAGATCAACGTGAATTATATCAAGCACAGAAGACGAAGGTCATGACTTTGGACAAAGACGAAGTAATAAAGAACGCCGAGAAAATCTACCATCCTGAATAGCTAGACTAGAAAATCAGGGTCTTTATAGGCAGGGGCAGGGTAGGTATAAAATCCTTCCCCTGTTTTTTCTCCTAGCTTTCCGGCATCGATATAGGTCTTTAAAAGAGCTGCAAAAGCCTGAGAACCCGCATCTTGTTGATTATGCGTTACATGCCATGCCGTATCTAATCCGATACTGTCTAATATGCCAAAAGGCCCCATAGGCATATGGAAGTTCACCATCCAGGATTTATCAATATCCTCAATACTCGCTACTTCCTTCGTCCGTAGCTTTCCTGCCGCACCAATAACGGCCATCAGCATAAAATTGAACACATAACCCGGATTCTCTTTACGAACGATCACAGGCACTTGAAGTAAAGCCCTGCCAAAATCCTCCAATAGTGTAATCACCTCCTCTGAAGTTCCTGGATGGGGCATAATATCCACCACCTTGGAGTAAAACACATCGTGAAAATGGAAAGCACAAAAGAGGGCAGGACGATCAACGCAATCCACCAGCATAGAAGGCAATAAATACGAGGTATTCGTCGTAAAAATCGTTTTAGCTGGTGCTAAAGCAGAAAATTGCGCCCAAACCTGACGTTTCAGCGGTAACTCCTCGGTCACAGATTCCGAGATAATATCTGCGTCCGCCACGGCCTCCGCAGGATCAGTCGTGAATTTGATCTTAGCAATAATTTCATCAGTAAGCGAAAGCGATCTAAGAATCTTAGACATCACTTTTTTAGACGATACAAAAGCCTCCGCATTTATATCATATATCTTTACCTGAAAGCCAGACAATGCAGCCTGCAAGGCAATTCTTGTTCCTAAAGTTCCTGCACCTAAGATGCATACGTTGGTAATTTTCATATAGTTCCTGTTTGAATACATGCTGTCGCTTTTCGGCCCGCGGCCTCCACGACTTGATTTAAAACACTGAATCGAGGGTCTTTAGAATAGCCTAAACTGAAGCGCTGGTAAATCTGCTGGGCAATCGTGGCTACCTTACAAAGTCCAAAAACATAATAAAAACCCATCTCACTCACATTTCGCCCCGTTTTAAAGGCGTAATAGTCAATCACCTCGCGGCGGGTGAAATTCCCCGGCACATACGAGAGATTAAACATCTTCAGAATATCCTCATCTTCTGCCTCCGCCCAATAGGCCAAAGTCGTGCCTAAGTCCATCAGCGGATCTCCCACGGTTGCCATCTCCCAATCTAATACGGCCTGCACTTCGCCTGAGGTAGAAATGACTAGGTTATCGTATTTAAAGTCGTTATGAATGAAGGCGACATCCGAAGAAGCGGGCAGAGAAGCCAAAAGCCATTCAAAGGCTTTTTCAATCTGTGGAACCTCTGATGTCTTTGCCTTTTGAAAACGTTCCGCCCAGCCTTGAACTTGGCGCAAGGCATAACCCTCGGGTTTTCCTAAGGCACCTAAGCCAGAATCGTTTAATTCTAGCGAGTGTAATTCGATCAAGACATCTAGTGCCGATTGCGAAAGGCTTTGGAAAAACGAGGACGACGCCTCCACCGGAGGACGATTCCGGATGATCATTCCCTCCACCTTTTCCATCAGGAAAAAAGGTGCCCCTATAACGGACTCGTCCTCACAGCAAGAGATAGGATGCGGCATTTTGGTATAACCCGCCTTCTCTAAGGCTTGAAGCACCCGAAACTCGCGAATCATGTCGTGGGCTTTGGCAATCTTCAACCCCTGCGGTGGTCTGCGCAACACATAAGTCGCCTCACCAGCACATACCTGATACGTCAGATTCGAGAATCCACCCGGGAAAGCGCTAACCTCTACAGAGGAAACGGAAACGCCTAAATAGGCAGGCAATTTTTCAAAACCTTCCATTAAGCCTTGCGTGATTTAAGAATGCTCTTAGCCAAAACCGTCTTATGCACCTCATCCGGCCCATCATAGATACGCGAGCCGCGTTCGTGCCGGTACCAGAAGGATAGCATCGTATCATCAGTGATTCCTAAACCGCCGTGCACTTGAATCGCCCGGTCGATCACCTTCATTAATACATCAGATACGTAAAACTTGATAGTGGAGATATCTTCTTTAGCCGCCTTAGCACCTTTATTTTCGATAATATGGGCTGTGTTTAATACTAAGAGGCGAGAGGCCTTAATCTCCGCTGCACTTTCAGCTATCCAATTTTGAATAGTCTGCTGCATCGCTAGCGAATGCCCCGGATTTAACTCCCGTTCGATAGCCCGGTCGCACATCATCCCCAAAGCCCGCTCACATATTCCAATCCAACGCATGCAGTGGTGAATACGCCCTGGCCCTAAACGAACCTGCGCTAAGGTAAAACCTGAACCTTCTGTCCCAATCAAATGAGACACCGGCACCCGGCAATTCACAAACTCCACCTCACTATGGGAAAGGTAATCTTCACCTTCATCTCCCATAATGGGAATATTGCGAATCATGCGGTATCCAGGATTATCCAAAGGCACCAGAATCATACTCGCCCGCTCATACTTATTTTCAGCCGACGGATTCGTCACCGCCATCACAATCGTGAAGGACGCCCCATCCGCTGAGGACGTAAACCATTTGTGGCCATTGATCACATATTCATCTCCCTCACGGACAGCTGAAGTAGACATGTGCACCGGATTACTTCCCGCATGCTCTGGCTCCGTCATCGCGAAACACGAACGAATATCCCCGCGCTCTAATGGTCTTAAATATTTCTCTTGTAAAAAGGGAGACGCAAATTGATGCATCAACTCCATATTGCCTATATCGGGTGCATTACAGTTAAATACGTAATGTCCCAAAGGACTCGTACCTAATACCTCAGAGATAGATGCGAATTCTACTAAGGACAAACCTAGTCCACCATGCGAAACAGGCAGGTGAGGGGCAAATAAGCCGTCCTCTTTTGCTTTAGCGCGCAGTGCATTCAGTGCTGGTAAATGTGCCCGAAAAGAACCATAAATGGCCCCTTGCTCTAAAGGAATAATGTATTTCTCGAGGAATGCTCTGTAACGAGGTACAAG
>CAIVPV010000149.1 GCA_903907915.1 uncultured Cytophagaceae bacterium | reverse complement strand
GAAGGATCCTAACTTACAAAACATCCCGATTCGTACCGTAAGAGGACGTGAAATCCGCAAGGCCTTCATCCCCCGCGATGAAAACCACCTGATTTTATCAGCCGATTATTCTCAAATCGAATTGCGCATCATGGCCGCCTTTTCTAAAGACGATTCCATGCTGGATGCCTTCAATAACGGACTAGACGTTCACAAAGCGACAGCCGCTAAAGTATTCCATGTTCCCTTAGAAGA
This sequence comes from uncultured Cytophagaceae bacterium, assembly GCA_903907915.1. Taxonomy (GTDB): domain Bacteria; phylum Bacteroidota; class Bacteroidia; order Cytophagales; family Spirosomataceae; genus Aquirufa. The sequence goes on along the minus strand of CAIVPV010000149.1, from coordinate 3,946 downwards.
AGTCACATCGGATATGCGTCGCAAGGCGAAAACGGTGAATTTTGGGATTATTTATGGTGTTTCAGCTTTCGGGCTTGCCGCACAATTAGCTATTTCACGTACCGAAGCAAAGGAAATCATCGATCAATATTTCGTGGAATTCCCTAAGGTGAAGACTTTTATGGACCAAAGCATCGCCGACGCCCGCGAAAACGGCTACGTCGAAACCGTTTTGGGCCGTCGTCGCTACTTACGTGATATCTTATCCGCTAATATGAATGAGCGTGGTTTTGCGGAGCGCAATGCCATCAACGCCCCTATCCAAGGATCTGCCGCCGATATGATTAAAGTGGCTATGATTCAAATCCAAGACTTCCTCGAAAAAGAGAACCTAAAATCAAAAATGATCCTAACCGTTCATGATGAATTGGTGTTCGACGCGCATAAAGACGAAGTCGACTACCTAAAAGTGCAGATTAATAAAATCATGTGCGAGGCCATGGATTTAGGTGTCGCGATGGAAACCGGCATTGGCGTGGGCGAAAATTGGCTGGAAGCGCATTAAAATCAGCGGAGCTGATTTTTAATGCTTAAAGCATAAAGCACAAAGAATAAAGCACAGAGTTGGAATCGCCTTCGGCGATGATTTCAGGTAAAATATTTCATAAAATCAAAAAGAGCTCGAATTTCGAGCTCTTTTTATTCAACCTTTATTCTTTATGCTCTGTGCTTTATGCTTTAATTTAGTCCAAAAACCTCTCCGTAATCCCCCCATACGAATCAATCCTGCGATCTCTAAAGAAAGGCCAGGTTCTACGGTAATATTCGCTGGAATCGACATTGACATCGACTAGCGCGATTTCCTCTTGATCGTGAGAGGCTTGGAAGATGACGCGTCCGAAGGCATTGGAAACAAAGCTTCCTCCCCAAAATTGTTGACCATTTTCTACGCCTACGCGGTTCACAGAAACGACAGGAACGCCGTTTGCAATTGAATGAGATCGCTGGATGGTTTGCCAGGCTTGGTATTGTTCACGGTTGATTTCTCCGTCTTTTTCTTCTAAATCCCAACCGATAGCGGTAGGATACACTAAAACTTCGGCACCTTTTAGGGCAGTTAAACGAGCTGCTTCGGGATACCATTGATCCCAGCAGATGAGCACACCGATTTTAGCATACATCGTATCAAAAACCTGGTAACCTAAATCTCCTGGAGTGAAATAATATTTTTCATAATATCCCGGATCATCTGGAATGTGCATTTTACGGTATTTTCCGAGGTATTTTCCATCGGCATCAATCACCGCCGTAGTGTTATGATAAAGTCCCGCTGCTCGCTTTTCAAATAAGGAGGCAATGATTACGACTTTTAATTCTGCTGCCAAAGCTCCTAATTCCTCCGTCGATGGACCCGGGATCGCCTCTGCCAAAGCAAAGAAATCCTGCTTTTCCTCAAAACAGAAATAAACCGATTTAAACAATTCTTGCAAGCAAATCACTTGCGCACCTTTACTCGCGGCGTCGCGAATAGAGGAAATCGTTTTTTGCCAGTTTTCTGAAACAGTTGAGCTACAGGATAGCTGAATTAAGGCGAAGGAAACGTTTTTCATCAATATCTTGGTTAATACCTTGTAAATCTGGGTAAAATTAAGAAAAAACACGTTGCAAGCCTCATTCTTTGATTCTTTTCGGTAAATTGCAAATCAATATGACAAGATTTATTTCGATTTAATGGAAAACAAAAAACAAGATACCGCCTCGGCATTGAAGGAAATTATTTCACACGCGAAAGAATATGGTTTCGTATTTCCTTCTTCGGAAATTTATGATGGTTTGCAAGCGGTATATGATTATGGTCAAAACGGTGTTGAGCTTAAGAACAACCTAAAAGCGGTTTGGTACAAAGCAATGACCATGTTGAATGACAATGTAGTCGGCTTAGATGCATCTATTTTTATGCACCCATTAACATGGAAAGCATCAGGTCACGTCGATTCGTTCAACGATCCTATGATTGATAATAAGGATTCTAAAAAGCGTTATCGGGCTGATACCTTGTTAGAAGAAAAAGCGGCGCAATTAGAGGATGAAGGAAAAGAGACGGAGGCGAAGGCCTTATTACAAAAGATGGCGAAATGCTTAGATGCAGGAGATTTAGAGGGAGTTCGCCAGATTATACTTGATGAAAATATCAAATGCCCCGTGTCGAACACGGCTAATTGGACTGAGGTGCGTCAATTTAATTTGATGTTCTCGACACAAGTAGGCGCAGTTTCTGAAGATGCAAGTTTGATTTATCTACGTCCTGAAACAGCTCAGGGGATTTTTGTGAATTTCTTGAATGTCCAAAAGACAGGCAGAATGAAGGTTCCTTTTGGGATTGCTCAAATAGGAAAAGCGTTTCGTAACGAGATTGTAGCTCGTAATTTCATCTTCCGCATGCGGGAATTCGAACAAATGGAGATGCAATTCTTCGTTCGTCCTGGCACGGAAATGGAATGGTATGCAAAGTGGAAAGAAACACGCATGAAATTCCATCAAGCACTTGGTTTACCAGCTAGTTCTTTGAAGTTTCATGATCACGATAAATTAGCACACTACGCAAATGCGGCAGTGGATATTGAGTATAAATTCCCGTTTGGTTTTAAAGAGATGGAAGGAATCCACTCAAGAACGGATTTTGACTTAAAAGCGCACCAAGATTTATCTAGAAAAAAACAACAATACTTTGACCCAGAAAACTAGTGAATCATCCTATGAGCTTAAGGACGCTAGGGACAAATCCGAACAGCCAGTGCTCAAGAGAGTGAATGTTATCGACATAATCCCGTTCCACAGACGAACGTTGGCAAGAGTCGAGGAAGAAAAAGACATCCCAGTTATGGTTCTTGAGCAAATGGACTTGGAAGAGTTGCAGCCAATGCCAGCTCCGCTGGATGATGTGAAGGCACCAGTGGACGCTGTGGCGGCAGTTGCTCTCGGCCAGCCACAAATGGTACGCCAACAGGATGAGCCAGGGGATCAGTTGATCGCCCAAGCGGCTCAAGACGAGTTGATTGAGCAAGAGGCCGCTCAGGACGCTCGTCCGGAGGAATCTCTGCCAGAGCAGGAAGAGAAGGCACCCGTGGAACAAATTGAGGTTCGTCCCAAAAAAAGGGGGAGGAAGAGGGTCATGAGCGGACCTCAGCATAACCCCACATGCTGGAGTCGCATTATTAATTATAAGTATCAACATATGGATGACTCTCACAAATATTTGGTTGAATGGGTACGACCTCAGGAACCGGGTCAGGCTGCACCAGGAACGCGACTCAATTTGCGTAATTGTGTTCAAACATGGGTTGATTTGTCTGAGTGTGAACACAGGGAACAGATTGATTTCATTAGAGCCTTCAATATGGAGAAAGGGTTGAATGTCCCACTCCCAGTCGCAAATGTTGGTGTTGTCCTGTCAGGTGGTGGTGTGAGTTCAGACCGAGCGTGTCTTGGTGCTCGTGTCCGCTACTCGACCTACCGTCTGCAGCCAGTGTATCTGCTTCAGGAGAAAGATTCCTTTGGTGGCACATGAGAGAGGGATGACGATTGGAAGTATGAGGCATTGGGGGGTGAGGGGAAGTTGGCGACCAGGCGGGGCCAAACCGGGGAGCGTTGAGTACATGGGGTGTGCGACCTGCTGCAGCGGGAAGCAGACAAGGCTTTCAACCTTGTTAGGTGGTGAGGAAGGGTGTAGGGGGATACGAGGCATGTGGCTCACGCCCGCTCGTGTTTCGCTGCATCTGGATCCACTGTCTCGCCCTTGAGGGGACGTCCGGTGTGCTACTACCCTGGCGTGGAGAAGCTCATCTCACCTTCTGGGGCTGGACCTTTCGATTGGAGTCACTCTTTGGCTTTGAAGGGCCTGTATCGGTGAAGTGTGGTCAACTGCTAGTCTTCGGCCTACAACCAGCCACGACACAGCAAGAACGCG
>CAIVPV010000148.1 GCA_903907915.1 uncultured Cytophagaceae bacterium | reverse complement strand
TTGCATAGAGCGCATAAGGGCTATATTGGAGTGTCGAGCGACTAATTTCAATGAAACTTGTGGCTGAAGCGAATTTTACTTCCACCTGAAGTACTTTTAGGGTATCATTCCATAAAATTTCATCAAATGATTTCGGCGTAATTTTTAGTCCTTTCCCGATAGTGGCATTGATTAAACCATACGCATCCGTTTGGGTTGTTTGGGTCTCTTGGTAATCGAGGCGAGATCCTGTCAAAAGGCTAAATTTTAATTGAATAGTAGCCTGGGCAAGTGCTTGACCCGTATAGTTATTTCCCGGCATCGAGATAGGATTGGGGTCTAGAATTACTGCTTGGTAATTAATGCCTGTTTTTTGGCCAAAAGAATAAAGGGAAATCCCTATAAATAGGATTGTGTAGATGAATTTATTCATGGCTATTTAAGGGGGGAATATTGTATGCCAAATCCGAATGACATCGGATTTATCGCGAAATCGCTACCATCTTGTTGAATACTATTTAGCTGCCAAGAATGGGAGAGGTAGGCAAAAAGGGCCGTTTGAGAATTCACTTGTTTCGCAAGTTTTACTTCGCCTCCCAATTGGAACAGGATACGATCAAATTGTTTGTTTGCTTGTAAGTTAAATAGTTGATTTCCCATCTTTTGAGATCCTATAAGTAATTTATGTAGTTGAATTAGGCTTCCGTATTGAAGGCTAAATCCGCGACCTAATCTTGATTTCATGCTAATTCCTACTGGGAGTCCCACATAAGTAGCGGAGTAGGAGAAGGGTATATTTTGTGTTTCTCCCAATGAATTAAATTGGTTAATTGAGAGGCCAACTTGGTAATCTAATTTTCGTAAAAAATGGCTGTGTGTTTTAGCGGAATCTATTAATCGATTTAACCTTTGAACGGAAAGATGTAAACCTGCATCGGGTTGAAAGGAATTTTGTGCTATCCCAGAAGGGCTTAGGTAGTTAAAATTGGAGGAATTAATACCCATCTGGTAATTCCAATCTTGAGCCGCAGAAGTAAACGAACTCAAAATTGAAATTAGGCAGAAAAGTAGAAACGTAAATAGTGGGGTTAGGTATTTTATTGTATGCATATCTTAGTGGTAGTGCATTCTTTGGAATGCCTCAGCAAGCTACATAAATGGTTTTTAAATGAACGGTTTAGAAATTATTAACTAACTGGTTTATAGCTGTTAATGTCTTTTTAAGAGTATATAGAGCGAATTCGGACAATGTTTAAATGTTAAATTATCAGTAAACTGATAATCTCATTTTTCGATTAGGATAAGCTATAAATTAATTACATGATCCTAAAAATGTTCTATTTTTTATTTGGTATATTGCCACCTAAATTATTAAAATGAAAATTACCTATTTAGAGAATTATGCCGCTTTAAGTGAAAAGGCAGCTCATTTGATTGCATCTGAAGTGCAGGCAAATCCTACTTTATTATTTTGTGCCGCCACTGGAGGAAGTCCTACAGGAATGTATGCTGAAATGACTAAGAATAAAGCAATTTATGCACAAATGCGCGTAATTAAGATGGATGAATGGGGTATTATTCCCTTAAGTCACCCTGATTCTTGTGAATCTTATCTAATCAAACATTTGTTAGGACCAGTAGAAATAGCTGACGACCGATATACTTCGTTTGATACAGCACCGGAGCTTGTAGATACCGAATGTAAGCGGATAGGCCAATTTATCAAGGCTAAAGGACCTTTCGACATTTGCATTTTGGGCTTAGGAAAAAATGGCCATATAGCATTTAATGAACCAGCATCAAGTCTAAATCCGGATTTCCATAAAGCGGTTTTAGCTGAATCTACGATAGCGCATGATCCGGCTCTTTCTCAGGGTTCAGAGCCAGCTTATGGGCTTTGTGTGGGAATGGAAGGCATTATGCAATCAAAGAAAATCATCTTTTTGATTACAGGAAAAGGAAAGCAAGATGCGGTTAAACGTATAATGGAACGCAAAATTGGTACGGATTGCCCTGCTTCGTTTTTATGGATGCACCCTAATGTGGAATGCTTAATCGATTCGTCGGCGATTTAATCCTTAAAGGGATGGCGTTGAATCCAGTTTGTGATAGGCTCTAATAAGGGGAAAATCCAGGACAGATTCTTGTGAATCAGTGCATTAGAATGACGCATAAATCCATTCAATTGTATGGGATTGGCGCCAATTGAGCTCTTAATCTCGAGTGCAGTTCTACCTAAAATGATACGCTCAAAACCTTGCGAAATACCGCAGTCAATAAGGTCGTAAAGCATATTAAGATAAAGCATTTTCTCTCGTTGAATCGAGTCATCATAGCCTAAAAAATAGGTTTCTAATTCTTTGCCGTGGCGTATAATGGTGGTGAAACCGACAAGCTCATTTTCTAGATAGTAGCCGCGTAGAATAAAGTTATCTCCCAGGTGCTTTTTAAAGTTCGAAAAATGCGTTTTTGGTAATATAAATGTATTAAAAGGGGCGCTAGAGGCAACGTGTAAGTACAAAGAATAAATTGTTTCTTCGTTCTGTACGATTTCCTCATAACTTAATTCTTGATTGCGAATCGTGCTCCCTTTTTTACGGCATCGCTTGTATTGATCTCGGTATTTTTTTGTCAAATCCGCTATATAATCCTCCTCCTTTTTCCAATGAGAACGAATCTCGAAAACCATATTTGGTTGAGAGCTAAAAGGGAAATCAGATGTGAAGGCAGGCGTATGGAAGGGTTTTGTTTGAGTTTCAGTGAAGTCTTTGAAAATCGTTAAGTGTGGTTTTTTAGGCCAGGAGTCGCAAATTCCCTTTAATTTTACCAAAACCTTTTCTTCATTAGCGGAAGGCAAACAGGCGTACGCGTTTTGGCCACTTAACATATTATTTCCTACAATGAGCAATTTGGATGCGAACCGACGAAATAAGAAATTTCTAAGCGTAGTTAAAACGACATTATCTCTTTCTCCAAAACTCGTTAACATGGCTAAATCAATCTCTTGAAATAAAGCAGTCGCTATTAATTTATCGTCTGAAAATATGCCCACAAATGTGCAAGACATATTAATGGGTGACGATTTTTCCAAAATAGCTAAGTAA
>CAIVPV010000147.1 GCA_903907915.1 uncultured Cytophagaceae bacterium | reverse complement strand
ACTTGATCCTGAGCATATTGTCATGTCATCCACACATACCCATTCGGGTCCTGATGTGGTGGGGATTTGGGGTAAAGATTTAGCGCATTCAGGCGTTAATGATAAGCACATGCAGTTCATCGTGGATAGGGCTGTAGAAGCTATTAAGGAAGCTTATAGTGCCAAAAAGCCGGTAACGATATCCTATGGGAACGGTTCTTTTGGAGAGGATTGGGTAAAGAATATTTCTGAGCCCGGTGAGCTGGACAGGGCGGTAAGTGTCATCAAATTCAGCGATCTGAATGGAAAGAATATCGCTACGCTGACTAATTTTGCCTGCCATCCTACCATCATGGATGACACTAGTACTGCGGCAAGTTCAGATTATGTTTGGGGATATTATACCTATTTAGATGCAGCGCAAGGCGGGGTGAATATGTTCCTGCAAGGTGCCATAGGGGGCTGGGTTCAACCGGAAGGAGTTCCCCATACCTACGATCAAGCGAAACAGTATGGAACTTCGTTAGGCAAATATGTTTTTGAATTATCCCCAAGTAAGAATTCGAGTAAAAGCCTACATTTTACATCGGCTAAAGTTGATTTTCCATTAGCAAATCCAGCTTTTCAGATGTTGTCCAAATCAGGGGTCATCAAAAGAACTTTTGGAAAAACGGTGAGCTCTGAGATAGCCTTTTTTACTATTGGTGATGCCTATTTTGCCACCCATCCTGGAGAAACTAGTCCAGCACTAAGCCTTGCAACGAAGAAATTGATGAACAACAAGGGCCCTAAATTTGTCCTAGGTTTATCGCAAGATGCCTTGGGCTATATCATCAAACCTAGCTTTTTTGATTCGAGCAAAAATATTCCTCACAGCAAATACCTGACGGGTATGAGTATTGGGCCAGAAACGATGGAAATTATTTACTCTACCTTAAATACGCTCGTTAAAGGCAAATAAAAGCGGAATCGATCAAAAACTATTTAAAGCCTGGCCATTTGTCGGGCTTTTTTATTTCCAATTTTTTTATCAAAGGAAAAAAAGTATACCTTTACATAGGTATCATATTGATACTTAAAAAACTGTTAAACTTTAAAAACATGAAAAAAATTATTTTACTCATTGCCGTATTATGTACGGTACAAGTGGCAAACGCTCAAAGAGTATTTGCATTACATGCTGTAAGAATTGAAGGTAACTTAGAGGCCTTTGAAAAAGTAGAAACAGAATTACATGCAAAAGTGGCACAAGATGCCGTGAACAAGGGCGATGTGCTTTATTGGAGTTTATCTAAAGTCCAAAAACCGAATCAAATTGATGTTCCTGGGGAATATAATTATGTTTTTGCTCAGTGGGCAAATAACATTGATGAATTATTGAGCACAAAGTCTGCTTGGTGGGCTAATGTCGACAAAGTACTTAGCCCAGCGGAGAGCGAACAACGCAAAACGCTTTTGGCTTCATATAAATGGGTTAAAGATACTAGAAATGTTTTTGTTGTAGAGGGCGAAGCTTATAGTCCAGGCAACGCAACCTATGTTCAATTTAACTTTGGAAGACCTGCTAATATTTCTGGTTTTATTGCAGAAAACAAAGCATTGTGGAAGCCATTCTTTGAAAAGAATATGAGTAAAATGAATATGAATATTTGGGGTGTTGCGAGAAGATTGACTTTCCCTACCATGGAAACAAGTCACAATACTATCATGTCTTGGGATGCTTTTGCGAGCTTAGAAGATCTTATGAAATATAGAATAGGCGGCGCTCCATTACCGGGTTATGCTGAAGTGGTGCAAAAGACGAAAATGGCTACTTATATGCCTGATGGATTCACTTATGCACCTATTTTTAAGATTCTTAAAACGACAACCCCTAAGAAATAAGTTATTACACGTTTAATTCATAAATAGGTTTTGAGAGTATTAATCAACCACTTACACTTTTGTGTAAGTGGTTTTTTGCTTTTACTTTTAAAATACGGCAATGACTGGCACTTTTGATATTAGGTAAAAAGAAAAAGGGATCAAATCGACCCCTTTCCCATTATTAATACCTAATTAGTATTTACTTACTAGTCAATCTTTTATTCAAGGTCATCATATACCGATCGGTTCTAGTCCATCCATTAGCAAAAATTGCACCGTCTTTTTCCCAAGAACCTTTACCATATACTTCTTCCCAAGCAGTAGCAAAATCTGAATCTTTTGTATCATCTAAATCTTTCCATCCATTAGGGAAATATCTAACCAGATAATATCTAGTTTCTCCCGTAAAAGTCACCCAAATCCCTATTTTTCGTCCTAATTTATTCCAGACTTTTGGCATTTTTTGCAAAACATCTGTAAACGCTTTGGAACTACTGGTAACCGTCCATTCTGTGCTCACAAATTTTTCAGCCTTGTCATCTGGGCCGATGTTAGACATTTCAGGTTTAAAGACTAAAAGTTCAGCAGTAATACCTTCAATATGGGGTGCAACGTTTAAGTTCCAATTATCACTCCATCTGATATTATCTATGGTAGTGGGATTTACCACATCTCTATCTGCAAAACTTTTCCCTATATTATTTATAAATAAATATTCTCCGTGGTGTTTCCCCCCGGTAATATTGTATCCGGACATTTGAGGTTTGCCGTCTTTTATCGGCAAAAATTTAGTTATGAATGTTTCGGAAGCATCAACAAATGAGTTAGAATGCCCCATTTTAACTTTCCAAAAAGCGGTATTCATGGTACTCGTTTTCTGTTGAGCGAATGGCGCAAAGCTTATCAAAGTCAATGCAACCATCAGTAATTGTTTTTTCATTTTTTGAATGTTTATGGTGAAAATATATTCCTCAAATATAAGTATCATTTTGAAACTAGAAACAAAAGTATATTATTTTTTCAATAAATTATGTAACAAAAAGGCCTTCGGTAATTTTTCTATGCATCCTTCACTAAATTACGCGTAATTTAGTATTTCCAAAGCTTTAAAAGCGGTCCATCGATGCCCAAAAGCGGGTCTTTTTGTGGAATAGGGATAGCAGCGATTTCTTTTAAAATGGAATGACTGTCTTCCTTTTTCAAACTAAACTTAAGGTTCCAATCTGCTCCATTTGGATAGCCGCCCACAAATTGATAATCGATCGAATTGTCTACTGAAAAATGCCCAACCCCAGCGGGCAGGATGATCAGGTCCCCCGTTTCAACGTTGACAATTTTGCCATTCTTGCCCCCTAGCATTAAACGCGCCTGCCCACTTTTTAGACCCAAAACTTCATGCGTATTGCTGTGAAAATGGTCTTCTGTTAAAATGATGTCGTGCCAGTTATTTCCCCAACCATTTTGGCAAAAGAGTGATTCAAAGTCCTTATTTACAACGTGCTGAAGCGCATTTTTGTAAATCACCACGGGGAGAATATTGTTCGGAATATCTCCGTCATTCTCGAAAAAGTAGGTGACAATATCGACTTTGTTCATCGTTGCCTTAGCCTATTTCGCCACCAAGAACTTATTCACATCTAGCCAGTGCATAAACGCATCAAACCATTTATTGCTTGTTCTATTCGGATTGCCTAGGCCAAATCCGTGGCCACCGTTTTGGTATAAGTGAAACTCTACAGGTCTTTTCGCTTTGAACCACGAGTCGATCACCCCAAACTGGGAGTTAAATAAAAAGTCATCAGAGGCAATCACATTAAACATAGGCGGCGCATCTGCAGGCACTTTCACGGGGCCCATTCCTCCGTAAATTGGTCCAATAAAGGCAAGCTTCATCGTTTTAGAATTCAGCGTGGCGTGCATGGTTAATCCTGCTCCAGCAGAGAAACCAATCATCCCAATTCGCTTCGTATCTATGCCCCATGTTGCAGCATTTTTAACAATCATGGCATAAGCAGCTTCGGCATCTTCTAACTGATTTGACAGATCCATTTGCGCCATTGGATTCGTATTCTTTGCCGTGCTGTCGGTCTTTTGCGGCGCCGGACGTGGACGGTTCATCCAAGTCGTAAAGTCGTCTAATTTTTCTGGGGTTGGGAATAAGCGGTATTTTAGGACGAAAGCGGTTATTCCTTTTTTGGCCAAAGCCTCAGCCACCTCCCAGCCCTCATTTCCCATCGAAAGCCAGCGGTATCCTCCGCCCGGAGCCACAATGACAACGGCTCCATTTGCCTTACCCTTTTCAGGAAAGAAAGGCGTTAACGTAGCTGTGGAAATATTCCGCGACATCGGATCGCCCCACTGGCGAAACCACGTCTCAGGTGCTGGCTGGTCCTTCACAGAACCAGTGTTTAAAGGAATGGCAGTAGGTTCTTTAGGTGCTTCCAGCGGATAAATCGTTCCATCTTGTGCATTGGAATTGAAAGCGAGACAGGTTATAATAGCAACGAATAGCTTTTTCAAAGTTTTATAGGTTTAGGGTGACAAGATAAATAATCTGACGTATGGTTATGTAAGGGTTTATCATTTATTTTGAATTATTAATCGGAAGAAATAAGATGAACACCCAAATGTCGTCTAAATGACGCACCGCTGTCAATAATTAGAAAAAAGTAACGATCATATTTGCAAATGGAATTTGGTGCAAGAGTTAAGGAGACTAGAACAAGTTTGAATTATTCTCAAAAAGAACTTTCTGAACAAACCGGTTTAACGCTCAGAACAATTCAACGAATTGAGAATAACGAAGTGAAACCCAGTCTTCATTCATTGAAGGTGATAGGCGAAGCTTTAAAAACAGATTTGTCCGAATACTCCACAACGGCTGACGCTAAACCCTACGAGTTTAATTTCACCATTAAAATCACGGATATGAATCAATTTATCACTGACTTGAAAACATTAGTAAAGAACAATTGGAAGGTAATTCTTTGGGTTATTTTAATTGCTTCTTTTATTTCCAATTACGATCAAATTAAAGCCGGCTTTATTGATGGCTGGAATAATAAATAACGAATGAACGATTTTTACAAACAGCCAAAAGCTTTCGTCTGGATCGAATCCATTCTTTTCCTTTTGGCTGGATTTTTTCTAGCGGTTTTGATCATTGAAAAAGGCTATGATCAACCGCTCTATTACTTAGCCTTCGTTTTATACGTTCCGATCACCCAATTTTTGTATACGCCTATTTTTAAGCTAACGGGCGGATACACCTATTATTCTCCTATGCTGTTAGGCTACATGGCTAATGAAAAACAGATCGATTTACACAGCGGGACGAGCTTTGATTACTTGTTTGTTTTTAGAAATTGTAAGCCTGGTATTGAATGGAGGAATAGGCTGCTCGCTTATCATTTGGAAGGGTTATTACAGCTAATTTCTTTAATCGAAAACAAGCAGATTCCGGAATCTGTCACACTAGTGGGAACGTCCTATTTTTTCAACGACAGAACGCTACAAAGATTAGGGTTCCAAATAGAAAAGGCGTCCACATTTTATAGAGCTAATCTCTTTATTAATTTCATTGATCTATTCTGGATGTATTCGCTTTCGCGCGGCAAGGTTTCCATGCCTGCCTTATGGGAGGCTAAAAAAGCGCGTATTCAGGGAGCGGCGCTCGTCGCTCAGAAAGTGAATTTGGAAGTGTTATATGGTAAATTAAAGGGTTAATATAAGTCACACTTTTTCCTATCAGATTTAACCAATTTTGATACATGATTGTATACACAAAAGAACACTGGGAAATCATCTATAAAACAAAGCAGCCAAAGTAAGCAACAGGACCCAAGCACTATATTTTGGGAAACGAAAAACAAATTAATTTTTTCATCGGTGGAAATTTTGTGTATTCAATTAATTTTAAGTTGATTTGATTTTTAAGTGCAACTTTAAACCTCAAACCTACTTTATGAAAACCTCAAACCGCGATTCGATTAAAAGACGTGATTTTATAACTAAAGCCAGTCTTGCCTTTGGCTCTTTTTTCATCGTTCCTCGACATGT
>CAIVPV010000146.1 GCA_903907915.1 uncultured Cytophagaceae bacterium | reverse complement strand
CCGGCCGGTCTTGTATGCTGCCAATCGGGGCACCGGAAGTGAGCCCGGCCATGTGGTGGCCTTTGATTCTCCGTATTTAGCAAAGGTATTTGCGCGTAATTGAATTCCTTTAAATCCCAAGCTAGCTATATCTTGAATGGCTTGTTCATCTTGTCCGCTCCAGGTGATAGAAGAATAACCTAAAGAATAGGATTTTTTCGCAGCAAATAGGGAAATAGGAAGCGCCGCTGCTACCGAAAATAAAGAGGATTTTACGAGGAATTCGCGTCTAGTTGTCATAGGATGAGGTTTAATTATAAAAGCCGCAGGAACAGTTTATTTACTGTTTCCTAATTTTAAATAATCCGCTAACAAACTAAGTTTATCCGTACCGATATAATCCACTCCTATATCTAGTAAGGCCTGAAAACCTAAAAGTGAATCTGGCGTAGCCCATAAGCGCACTTTTCTACCATTTGCGTGTACTTTGTCGACGTAGGTTTTCAGTTTTTCTTTTAAAGCAGCAGGAATAGGTCCTTGACCATTCCAAAAACCAAATTTAAACATCGATTCACTCTCTAAAATCACCTTATTCGTAGGAAAAGGTTCATCTGAACGGCCATCAAAAGTGATCCAAACGGGGGATTCAATGTATTGAGCAGGTTTTGGTCGATTTCCAGAGATAACAATTCGAAATCCTTTTTTTTGCAAAAGAGCAGCGTAGGGTTTGAAGGCGGCAATAATTAAGGGCAATGTGGAATCCGAGGGGGTCTTCGAATCAATCAATAATTGATGAAAGTTCCCTTCCTTGTTTGCCTTTAAAACCGCCACAATAGGGTCAATGTACAAGTTCTTTAAGGTTCTATTCAGTGCTAAGGAAGATCGCTCATGTCCCACTAATAATTCCCCATTGACCGCATATACATCCGCTTCCACTGAACCAAATCCTAACTGAAACGCATCAAAAAATGGTCGTTCATGTTCGTAATCATTGTGTGCGTGTGCCTTTAACAACGGACTTTGCGCGTTTAGGGCGAGTGACATTAAACAAAAAAGAGCGATTTTTTTCATTAGCCTTTTACATAGTCCCCTGAAGCAATGCGCGTTTTGGGGTCGATTTTTTTATTGTATAGATACGCATAGGTTTCGATTTCCTTACCTTTTAAGGTTACTTTCACTTGCTCGCGCACAAATAAACTCTCGTCTTTCTTCTCTGCATTATACTCCTCGTATTCATCTAAAACGTTCAATAATTTGATCGTATTAGATAATAAATACAATTCCCCCACCACTTGATCTTTCGCATTATCGGATGGAATAATACCCGGATATTCAGCAACTTGGAACATTTGGCCTTGGTAAGTCGCCATGCCAATGTAGTCTGAATTGCGGGCAATTAGGCGATGCAAGTCATTACCGCAATCACGACGCAACGTTCCGTAAACGAACAAATATTCTTCTACATTAGGCTCCGGAAGTTTCGCTTCTTCTAAGGTTAAGACCAAATCATCCTGCTCTACTACCGTTCCCTCTGTTAATAAAACATTGCCAATAATTCCCTCAAAAGGAGCAGAAACAATCGATTCCATCTTCATGGCTTCAATTACATATAGAGGTGCATTTAATTTCACCTCGTCTCCAGGTTTTACCAAAATACGTGATAAACGACCTTGCAATGGAGCACCTACATCTCCTTTAACTTTTGCTTTCACGTGTTGCGCACGTTCAACTTTCACATTTTTGTCCAAAATCTTGATGCGGCGTGCCTGCCCATTCAATTCAAATGTCACATTTCGTAGACCTGATTCGTCTGCTTCCGACATGTACAAGAACTTCACAATGATCGTTTTACCTGGCTCAATCGTGATCATAATTTCCTCATCCTGCTTTAATCCATAGAAGAAAGCTGGCGTGGGTAGGGCCGATAATTCGCCGAAAAGGGCTGAATTCTTGTAGAAATCTTCGTAGACTTTGGGATACATTTTGTACGATAAGTAATCGTAGAATCCATCCTCTGCCTCCGGGAATTTCTTCGTAAATACTTTGAAGTCAGCATCAAAATCGATGGGTGCTAAATGATCGTTTGGTCGACCCTCGATAGCATGCTCGCCTTTCAAAATAATCTCCTGTAATTGTTTCGGAAATCCTTGATAAGGCTGGCCTAATCCGCCTTTAAAGAAGTCTTTCACTGACTCAGGGAAGGATAAAGTAGCGCCTTTGGCATATACATCCTCCGCCGTCAACGAATTAGCGGTCATAAAAATCGCCATATCCCCGACCACCTTAGAAGAGGGTGTCACCTTTATAATATCGCCAAAAAGCGTATTCGCTTCCGTGTAATTTCGCTTCAATTGCTCAAACTTATCGCCCACACCCAGCGCAATCGCCTGGCCACGCAAGTTCGTATATTGGCCACCTGGAATCTCATTATTGTACACCTCAGCGGTTCCAGCCTTCAATTCCGATTCAAACGGCGTGTACATGGTACGCACCGCTTCCCAATAATTAGAGTATTCATTCAATAAATCTAAATCCAAATCAGAGGCCTTCGGATGTCCTTGCATCATCGCCACTAACGAATTTAAATTAGGCTGGGATGTCAAACCGGACATCGCCCCTAGAGCGCCATCCACAATATCCACCCCTGCCTCAATCGCCTTCAAATAGGTCGCCGATTGAACGGAGGCCGTATCGTGTGTGTGCAAGTGAATCGGTATATCCACTGCTTTCTTTAATTCTGTTACTAGTTTCTCTGCTTGGAATGGACGTAAAAGGCCCGCCATATCTTTTATACACAACATGTGCGCCCCCGCATCTTCCAGCTGTCGCGCCATATCCACATAGTAGTGTAAATTATATTTTTCGTTCGTGAATAGGTCACCCGTATAGCAAATAGCTGCTTCTGCGATACCAGGAGTTCGCTCACGAACGGCTTTGATCGAAACTTTCATAGCGTCGATCCAGTTCAAGGAATCGAAAATACGAAAGACGTCTACTCCGGCTTCGGAGGATTTCTCCACGAATTTCTCAATCAAATTATCAGGATATGCCGAGTATCCTACGGCATTCGAGCCGCGGAAAAGCATTTGCAATAACATATTTGGCATGGCCTCGCGGAATTCTTCCAAACGCTTCCAAGGGGATTCTTGTAAGAATCGCATCGCCACATCGAAAGTCGCGCCGCCCCAAACCTCCATCGAAAATAATTGAGGGAAGGATTTCGCAAAACCGTCCGCAACGGCTAACATATCCTGTGTACGCACGCGAGTCGCTAAAAGCGATTGATGTCCATCACGGAAAGTGGTATCAGTAAAATATATTTGCTTCGCATCCCGGATGTGTTTAGAGAATTTCTCCGCACCCATTTCCGTCAATAATTGCTTATTCCCTTTCGGATATACTGACATGGGATCCACGTAAGGAATAATCGGAGTGCGGAAAGGAGTCGTTGGCTTAAATTTAACATCCGGATTTCCATTCACGATTACCTCGCCTAGGTAGCGAATCGCCTTCGTGGAGCGATCACGAGTAGGTTTAAAATTGAATAATTCCGGGTGATTCGCAATGAATGGCACCGTACAATGGCCTTCTTGGAAGACCGGGTGGGTGATAACGTTGCGTAAGAACGGGATGTTCGTTTTTACCCCACGGATTCGGAATTCTGTCAGCGCACGGTTTAAGCGTTCGGACGCACCGCGAAGCGTGCGGCCTTTTGCCGACACTTTCACTAACATCGAATCGAAATAAGGGGAAATTTTTACCCCCGGATACGAGGATCCTTCATCTAAACGAATACCAAAACCTGCCGCATTACGGTAGGCAATGATGGTTCCAAAATCTGGTTTAAAACCATTCGCCGGATCTTCTGTCGTGATACGACATTGAATCGCAAAGCCTTTTAACGGAATGTCCGCTTGGTTTTGAATGAAAATACCTGGATCGGATAATTTGTAATTTTGGGCAATCAGAATCTGCGTGCGTACGATATCGATCCCGGTTACTTCTTCTGTAATCGTGT
>CAIVPV010000145.1 GCA_903907915.1 uncultured Cytophagaceae bacterium | reverse complement strand
CGTCAATGCGATTGTAGAAAATCAACAATCGAACTTCTTGTCGACACGTTTTATCTTATAATTGATAAGGCATGAATAAAAAAAGGCCAGCAGAGATGCTGGCCTTTTTTATTATTCTTTTTTAAAGTGCGGCGCGTTGTGCTTTTACCGTTGGATCAGTGATGAATTCATCGTAGGTCATTAATTTATCTATTTGCCCCTTAGAACCGATTTCAATGACTCTGTTAGCCACTGTGTCTGTCAATTGGTGATCATGACACGTAAACAACATGGTTCCTGGGAATTCGATCATGCCATTATTCAACGCAGTGATAGATTCTAAGTCCAAGTGATTTGTAGGCTCATCGAAAAGTAACACATTCGCTCCCGATAACATCATACGTGAGAACATGCAACGTTGTTTTTCTCCTCCTGATATTACCGTACATTTTTTCAATGCCTCATCACCAGAGAATAGCATACGTCCTAGGAAGCCACGAATGAAACTTTCATCCTTTTCAACCGAATATTGACGTAACCAATCCACTAAATTCATGGAATCATCTTCAAAATACTTCGCATTATCGTTAGGCAAATAGGTCTGAGTAGTAGTAACCCCCCATTTAAATTCACCTGTATAGTTCGTATTTTCTCCAGCTAGAATATCTAATAAAGCTGTAATGGCTAAAGATTCCTTGGCTAATAAAGCTATTTTATCGCCTTTATTGATAGAGAAGGAAAGATTAGTAAATAAAGGAACTCCATCAGCTGTTTTAGCGGATAATTTATCCACACTTAATAACTGATCACCCGCCTCTCTCTCCGGTTTAAAATTAATGAAAGGATATTTACGAGAAGATGGCTTAATATCGTCCACTTGCAATTTATCTAACATTTTCTGGCGTGAAGTCGCTTGCTTTGACTTCGCCACGTTTGCCGAGAATCGACGGATAAATTCCTCTAATTCCTTCCGTTTTTCATCCGTCTTTTTGTTTTGATCTGTTCGTTGACGAGCAGCTAATTGAGATGATTCGTACCAGAAAGTATAGGTACCACCATATAATTGGATTTTGCTAAAATCAAGGTCAGCGATGTGCGTACACACATTATCCAAGAAGTGACGATCGTGGGATACGACAATTACCGTATTCTTGAAATTCATTAAATATCCTTCTAGCCAAAGAATCGAGTCAATATCCAAGTTATTGGTGGGCTCATCTAATAATAAAATATCAGGATTGCCAAAAAGAGCTTGAGCCAGTAAAACTTTCACCTTATCCGAACCATTCAGATCTTTCAAAAGCGTATAATGTAAGTCTTCTTTAATTCCCAATCCACTTAATAAAGAACCCGCTTCCGATTCTGCTTCCCAACCATTCAACTCCGCAAATTCCGCTTCTAAATCAGCCGCCTTATTTCCATCCGCTTCTGTGAAATCCTCTTTTAAATAAATCGCATCCTTCTCTAACATAATGTCATAAAGACGCTTATTACCCATAATCACCGTTTGCAAAACCTCTACTTCTTCAAATTCGAAATGATTTTGTTTCAAAATTGACATACGCTCACCAGGATTCATCGAAATGGAACCTGTTTGAGAATCAATTTCTCCTGATAATATTTTTAAAAACGTTGATTTACCAGCGCCATTAGCACCGATTAAACCATAACAATTACCTTCGGTAAATTTGATATTTACTTCTTCAAAAAGAACTCTTTTCCCAAAACGAAGGGAGACATTAGATACTTGCAACATAGGAGCTGGATTAAATAGGGTGCAAAATTACTAATTTTGGCTTCGATTATCATATTTTTTTTGCAATTTCGAAACGAATTAAAGACTATGGATCCCACAAATTCATCTAATACCTTACATCTCCGGCTTAACTCGGAGAATTTTCGGGAGCAATTACTGGCTCAACCGAAGAAGGATCCACGTATATCGTCCGTTCAAATTGAAATTTCAAATGAATATTTCCTATTAATTCCAATAAGCTATGACTCCCCTACCTACCGCTTAGGTTTTTTAGAGAAAGCCTTAGGGGAACATGCCTTAGTAGGAAAAGAAATTCAGTTGCAGTCTATTCCTGCGGAAGATTCAAATTTAGTTTTTCTGGTCCCTAGTGATTGGAAAGACCTGATTTCGGCTCATTTTCCTTACGCAAAAATTGATTACACGCACACTGTAGCATCCTGTTTGCAAAAATTGGATCAACAATTAACGGTCAATGTGCAAGGGAATTTAGCCTTTGCAAGCTTATACCAAACCAATAAATTACAATTAGCGAATGTTTTTCCATTCGAAACATCCATAGAACTCGCTTTCTTTTTACAATCCATTCGAGATGCGTTCTCGTTAAATTGGACTTTATTTCCACCCGTTTTAGTGGCTGGATCCGAAGAAATTTTAGACGCATCCCTTTATCAAATCCCCTATGTCCAATCCTAAAAAAGCATTTTTTCCTGGCTCATTTGATCCATTTACGAAAGGACATGAGGATATTGTGTTAAGAGCTTTGGCTTTATTCGATGAAGTAATTATCGGGATTGGTCAAAATTCTAATAAATCCCGCTACTTCTCTTTGGAAAAAATGGAAGAATACATTCAGAAAACATTTGAAGGTAAACCAGTTAGTGTGGTTACTTACCAAAACCTAACGGCTAATGTGGCACATGAATATGGCGCCAAATTTATCATCAGGGGTTTACGAAATACCACGGATTTTGAATACGAAAACTCGATTTCTCAGGTGAATAGACATATTCACAACGAATTAGAGACGGTTTTTTTGATTACTTCACCCCATTTAGCCCCTATCAGCTCAACGATTATACGCGACTTACATCGCTACGGTAGTCCGGTAGATCAATACTTACCCTATACTTTAGATTGATTTAAATTTTTCGATCACGTATCGAATGGAGGAATAGGTATTCGTTAAGGCTTGGATTTGCTGTTTTTCATTCATCCATTCTACCTTTTCAATACCTTCTTCTGTCTGAGGAATAAGCGTTCCTGTGAAATTGGTTTTCATGGCATACCAGCGCGTTTTCTTCAAAACCAACTTGTTTTTATGCGTATACGTATGGTAGCTAGTACAAATTTTATTTCCTAAATCAGCTTTTACATTACACTCCTCTTCTACTTCACGTACAGCTGCCGTCTCGAATTTTTCATTCTTCTCTAATTTGCCTTTAGGCAAATCCCATTTCCCTAATCGAAACATCCATAAAATATCTTGCTTTTGATTAACAACAACACCACCAGCGGCTTCCACCAGCTGATACATCTTGATGATTCTTTGCTTATATGTCTTGCGGTCTTCTACGACAATATAAAGCCCATGAAAATGAATGCCTGATTTCGCATGTAAATTCATCAGCATTTTTTCTACCTGATCGATGCTTGCATTTATAATACACGTATGACCAGTAAAATTCTCCACCTTTAAAGGGGATAAACGAGCATCGAGCACTAAATCAAAGTCCTCTTTGGATGGTATTTCGCCCAATTCCTTCTTCTTCACAATTCTGATCGGTCGATCATCAATAAAAATTACCATCTGTTCATTTTTCTGACGCAAAATTAGAATTAAATAGTGAAAGATAAACTGAATAAATTATTTTTGTAAATATTAAATCAGAAACGACCCTTATGCAAAATTTGACTATTCCTCAAGAAGTTGCCCAACACCTATTAAAGATCCAGGCTATTCAATTAAGACCAGATCAACCGTTTACTTGGGCATCTGGATGGAACTCTCCAATTTATTGCGATAACCGTGTTTCTCTTTCCTTTCCTGAAGTCCGTACCTATATTAAAAACTGTCTTTCCGCAGCAGTAAAAGCCTATTTCCCCGAAGCAAATATCATTGCGGGCGTAGCTACCGCTGGAATTGCACAAGGCGCCTTAGTGGCCGAATACCTAGACTTACCTTTTTGTTATGTTCGCCCAGAGCCTAAAAAACACGGAATGGGAAATCAAATTGAAGGCAAAGTTTCATCAGGTCAAAAAGTGGTTCTAATAGAAGACCTCATTTCAACGGGTGGCAGTTCCCTAAAAGCAGCTGATGCTTTAAAAGAAGCAGGTGTAGAAGTATTAGGTATGGTAGCCATCTTCACCTATGGTTTCGAAATAGCAGCCGAAAATTTTAAAAATCACGGCATTCCCTTATATACCTTAAGTGATTATAATGCTTTAATTGAAGAGGCTGTTAAACTCGATTATGTAACAGAAACTCAATTATTAACCCTACAAGATTGGAGAATTTCTCCAAGTACTTGGAGAAAATAATCAGGCAAGCATAAACCCATCTCCATCAGTTGACTGAATCATACCCATTAATTCTAAGTTTAAGAGAATTAGAGATAGATCGTCTTGTTTTATTTCCGATCGATTCACGAGTTCATTAAATGAAATATTGCCTTCCCGATGCAAAAAGGAAAGAATGGAAGATTCATTTAGGGTAAATAGTTTTTGCAAAAGAGCCGGGTTTAACGCTAACCTATCTTTTACTTGTGCCCAATTAAGTTCCATCATTAAATCTTCCCAAGAGGTGAATATGATTGCTTTTTGGTTTCGTATTAATTGATTGCACCCTTTCGAAAAGGGTCTATTTAAACTTCCCGGTACCGCAAATACAGTCCGATTATAGTTGTAGGCATAATCGGCGGTAATTAAAGCGCCGCCCTTCTCGGCGGCTTCGATTATTACGGTGGCATCTGAAAGACCGGCAATTATTCGATTTCGAACGGGGAAATGATAAGAGGCTGGAGGTATGTGGGGTGCATATTCAGAAAGTAATGCTCCATTTTGAATGATTGCATTTACATAAGACGCATTTTCAGGCGGATAGATGTGTCTAAAACCACCAGCTAAAACCGCAACAGTAGGGATTTGATAATCAATACAAGCTTTGTGCAGGGCGATATCAATTCCTCTTGCGAATCCACTGACAAAAATTGTTTGAT
Organism: uncultured Cytophagaceae bacterium; assembly: GCA_903907915.1. Classification (GTDB taxonomy): domain Bacteria; phylum Bacteroidota; class Bacteroidia; order Cytophagales; family Spirosomataceae; genus Aquirufa. Next base: position 5,598 of record CAIVPV010000145.1, on the reverse strand, counting down.
CCTTTTGAGCTGCCTCAACAAGGTCACGCGTCACTTTTTTACCTACATCGCTTGCGTGGCGAGTTCCTACCGCAGCCACGATGCGATGGTCGTTTAAATCTATATTTCCTTTCTTAAAAAGAATCAAAGGGGCATCGTACAAATCTTTTATTCGTTGAGGGTAAGCAGAGTCTTCGAAATACAAAATCTCCACTTCATCAGCCTGACAAATTAGGACGGTTTTTTCAGCCTCACGCAAAACGTCTCTTGCAAAAGGGCGATAGCTAGCTAATTGAAAAATATCGGGAAGATAGGGATAAAGGGAGGCTAGTTTTTTGCCTTTAACAGGACCGACCTCAGGTAGGTAGGATAATGCGATTTGATAGACTTGTAACGATTTAGTGGTTATCATCGGAGTAATTTTCCGAAACCTACGCTTATTCTAAGTCTAAATCAGCCTTCATCCCTTGTAAAAAATCTCGAATATCAGTTAGTTGATTAATGATGTTTTGATTGGGATTTTTTTCTTTACCTCGAATATTCATGGCTTGTTTAGCACCTTCGATTGTCAAGCCTCGTTCATCGATCAAATTAACCAAAACCTTGATTTTCTCAATGTCTTGTGGAGTATATTTACGAATTCCAGAATCAGCTCGCTTAGGTGATAAATGAGGGAATTGAGTCTCCCAATAGCGAATCTTAGAAGTATTCACTTTGAAAATAGCGGCGACCTCAGAAATTGAATAATATTGCTTGCTTAATTCCATCAATAATTTTAAACCCAAAATGGGCTTCTTCAAAAAATAGACTTAATTTTGTGATTCCATTTAACATGGCACCTAAAGTAAAACTACAAAGGTTCCATTCATTTTACAATAAAACGCATGACCTCTTCTGAGATACGTCAACAATTTTTGGATTTCTTTCAATCAAAAGGCCATTTAATTGTTCCTTCAGCTCCTTTGGTGGCAAAAAATGACCCTACCCTATTGTTTAACAATTCAGGTATGGCTCAATTCAAAGATTTTTTTCTAGGAAATGGAACTCCTCCCTCAAAAAGAATTGCTGATACGCAAAAATGCCTACGTGTTTCCGGGAAGCATAATGACCTAGAGGATGTAGGATTTGATACGTACCATCACACCATGTTCGAGATGTTAGGGAACTGGTCTTTTGGTGATTATTTCAAACAAGAGGCGCTTACCTGGTCATGGGAATTATTAACAGAGGTGTTTAAGTTACCTAAAGACCGCATATATGTTTCGGTGTTTGAAGGAGATAAGAAAGATGGTGTACCATTTGATCAAGAGGCTTTTGATATTTGGAAAGCAATTGTAGGAGAAGATCGTATCATCTTTGGAAATAAGAAAGATAATTTCTGGGAAATGGGTGAAACAGGACCTTGTGGACCTTGTTCAGAAATTCACATTGACCTTAGAAATCAGGATGAAGTAGATTCGATTCCTGGTAAAAATCTAGTAAATGCGGATCACCCACAAGTGGTGGAGATTTGGAATAACGTATTCATGCAGTTTGAACGTATGGCAGATGGTTCTTTAGTACCTCTTCCTAACAAACACGTGGATACGGGAATGGGATTTGAACGTCTATGTATGGCGATTCAAGGAAAGCAATCGAATTATGATACCGATGTTTTCCAAGGAACGATTCAATACATTGCTGCTAAAAGTGGCAAGAAATATGGGGACGAAAAATGGGCTGATATTGCCATGCGGGTTATCGCTGACCACATTCGTGCCATCGCGTTTTGTATTGCTGATGGTCAGTTACCATCTAACAATAAAGCAGGCTATGTCATTCGTCGTATTTTACGTCGTGCGGTGCGTTATGGTTATACGTATTTGGAATTTAAAGAACCTTTCTTGCACCTATTAATTCCGGGTCTTTCACAACAATTTAAAGGAGTTTTCGATGAATTAATCTCCCAAGAGGCATTTGTTGCAAAGGTGATATATGAAGAAGAAGTATCTTTCTTACGCACATTATCTACAGGGTTAATTCGCCTAGATAAATTAATGGAAGATTGCACTGGTAAAGTATTAACTGGCGATGATGTTTTTGAATTAAATGACACCTATGGTTTTCCTATCGATTTAACGGCCTTGATCGCACGCGAAAAAGGATTAGATATCGACGAACCCGGATTCCTGGCGGCGCTTAAATTACAAAAAGAGCGTTCACGTAAGGATGCAGGTGCTAGTGCAGAAGATTGGGTGATCGTAAACGAAGGCGACGAAGTTAGCTTCATCGGGTACGATTCAAATGAGACTGAAACGCAAGTTTTAAAATACCAAAAGATTCAAAATAAGGCAGGTGTACAGTATAAAGTAGTTTTAGAAACTACGCCTTTCTATGCTGAATCCGGAGGACAAGTAGGTGATACGGGGGTTTTGGTTTTCGCAAAATCCGGCATTTCACTTCCTATCATCGATACAAAGAAAGAAAACGATTTAATTGTTCACATCCTTTCTGATGCACGTATCGAAACCTTAGCTGGAGAACCTGTGAAGGCAAGCATAGCTATTCTGCGCCGCCGTGCCATTACGCATCACCATAGTTCAACTCACTTAATGCAAGCTGCCTTACAGGAAGTGCTAGGAAAGCATGTGGCCCAAAAAGGTAGTTTGGTTAACGAAGATTTATTACGTTTTGACTTCTCTCACTTCCAAAAAGTAACGGAGGACGAGATTAAGCAAATCGAGAAGATAGTTAATGCCAAAATCGCGGAGAATATTCCTTTATTAGAAGAACGCAATGTACCGATTGCTCAGGCAAAAGACAAAGGTGCTATGGCGCTTTTTGGCGAAAAATACGGTGATTTTGTTCGCGTGATTACCTTCGATAAGAACTTCTCGGTCGAACTATGTGGAGGAACGCATGTGCCATCCACGGGTGAAATTGGTTTATTCAAGATCACATCAGAAAGTTCCGTGGCTACGGGTGTTCGTCGAATAGAAGCGATCACCTCACAAAAGGCCTATGAATTATTAAGTGAGCAAGAGGCATTATTAAGCGAGATCAATGACTTATTAAAGGCTCCTAAGGACCTAATTAAAGCCGTGGCAAACTTAATTGAGAGCAATTCAAGCTTACAGAAAACGGTGGCAGCTTACCAACAGAAGGAAGTGTCTGGACTTAAGGGCCATTTAGTAAAGGAAATTGTATCTGGATCTATTGATTCAATTATAAAGCAAGTTCAAGTTCCTACGGCGGATGCTTTGAAGAATTTAGCTTTTGATTTACAGGAAAATCAAGACAACTTATTCTGCCTATTAGCTGCTGAAATTGATGGTAAAGCAAGTTTAGCAATCTCTATCTCTAAAGCCTTAGTAGATAACAAAGGTTTAGATGCGGGTAAAATTATTCGTGAATTAGCGAAGGAAGTTCAAGGTGGCGGAGGTGGTCAACCATTTTTAGCTACTGCAGGAGGACAAAATCCGGCTGGAATCCCTAAATTATTAAGTTTAGCGGCTACGTATATCGCCTAAATTCTATGACTTTATTTCCTTTTTCTCCCTTTGAACAGGTAGCCAAGCAAATGGACCTTTGGGGTGAAAAGGGGATCCCTTTCGTCTTTTTAGTCGATTATTCGTTAGAAAATGCTTGGGCTGGATCTATAGATGAGGCTGCTGAATTAGGATTTAGTTTTGAATTTGATTCGACAGGTATTTCAGCTGAATCCATACACTTCAGCAAAAGGCCCCTATCATTCGCCGATTATTCCGAAAAATTCCATCAGATTCAAGCAGGTTTAAAAAGAGGGGATTCTTTTCTGCTTAATTTAACCGCTGAAACCCTTGTTGAAACGCCTCTCTCCTTAGAAGACATCTTTCAGCGAGCAGATGCTCCCTATAAAATTCTAGTTCAGGATAATTTCACCTCTTTTTCACCGGAGACCTTTATTAAGATTCAGGGAAATAAAATTGCCTCTTTTCCTATGAAAGGAACGCTGGAAGTAAACGAAGGTGATTCTGAAGCTACTCTACAAAATGATCCCAAAGAAAAAGCAGAACATGCTACGATTGTAGATTTGATTCGGAATGATTTAAGCAAAGTTGCCTTTCCCATTCAAGTGGAGAAATACCAATACATTGATAAGGTGAAAACGAATACGGGGGAACTTTGGCAGATGTCCTCCAAAATTACTGGCACATTAATGCCTGAATTTGAGCAAAAATTCGGCACCATTTTACAACAACTATTACCCGCCGGATCCATTACAGGCGCGCCTAAAAAAGCCACGATGCAATTAATTGAACAAACAGAACAATATGACCGTGGATTTTATACCGGAATTATGGGTAAATTTGATGGAACAAGCTTTAATTCGGGTGTGCTGATCAGATTTATAGAAAATCAATCGAATGGCCTTGTTTTCAAAAGTGGCGGTGGCATTACCGTTTTTTCAGATGTCAAAAAAGAGTATGAGGAATTAATCCAAAAAGTATATCTCCCTTTTTAATATGTTCTCCTTCTTAGAAACGATTTGTATACAGGATGGCCAGGCGCAGCACCTCGATTTCCACCAAATGCGGATAAACGAGACGTTTGACCAATTTTTTCCGGAATGGGAGTCCTTTGATGTGGCAGAACTCGTATCGGAGAAAGAATTACCTGCTCAAGGAACTCATCGGCTTCGAATCACCTATCAGGAAGATCCTGAAACAATAGAGATCTTACCTTATGTAAAAAAAGAGATTAAACGTTTCGCCTTGGTCGAAACCGGCGAGATTGATTATGGTTTAAAATGGGCAGAAAGAGGATTTTTTCAAACCTTTTTAGAGGCTCATCCTGAAGCCGATGAAGTAATTTTCGTAAAAGATGGAAAGGTACAAGATTGTACGGTGGCTAATTTGGCCTTTTTAAAAGAAGGTATTTGGTATACGCCAGAAGATCCCTTGCACTGGGGCACCACTCGAGCCCGATTAATAATCGAAGAGGAATTAGAAGAAACTGATATTTTAGTAGAAGAATTAGCCTCCTACGAACGCGTTTGTTTAATCAATGTGTTTAGAAAGCTATCGCTTGAAAACTCCCTTTCGGTAGCGGAATCTATTTTGTAAATTGAATCATGAGTACCGAAAAAAGTCCGAGCTTTTTATTGCATCAAAAATTTCCTTTTGAACCAACGCCTTCTCAGGCACAGCTGTTTCAAAAGTTAAGTGGCTTTGTGCTTAATAAAGACGAATGGGCTGCGCTTACCTTTATAATCAAAGGTTATGCGGGAACTGGAAAAACAACCGTTATTTCTACCTTAATTAAAATATTGCCAGCTTTTGGTTATAAAACTCAGTTAATAGCACCCACTGGTCGCGCGGCCAAAGTCATGGCTAATTATGCCAAGAAGAAAGCGAGCACCATACATAAAAAAATCTACCGACAAGTTAGTAACCCCAATTCCGGAGCACTCAGTTTTCAACGAATGAATAATTACGCCACTAATACGGTATTTATCGTGGATGAGGCGTCGATGATAACGGATGAGTCTGATTTTGGTACTACTAGTTTATTAACGGATTTAATCGAATACGTTTTCACTAATCCGGAGAATGGACATACCGGCAATAAGTTGATCTTTGTGGGTGATACTGCCCAATT
>CAIVPV010000144.1 GCA_903907915.1 uncultured Cytophagaceae bacterium | reverse complement strand
GAGGCCTAAGCCTCCACCCATCCTCTTATATTTTATTGTGCTGCTGGCAAAAGGCCTAATTGCTGCATAAATACCATGTTGTCCATGAAATCTTGCTCTTCAGCAATCTTTCCATCTTTCATTTTGGCAATAGTAACACCTAGAACATCCACTGTCTTGCCAGTTGCTGGAATACCAAAAAACGATCCAGTATGCTTTCCTTTAAACTGCCAATACTTCACTAACTTATCGCCATCAGCAAAGATCTCTTTCACGATAAATTGACGGTCAGAGAAACCTGTTACATAATTTTCATAATACGTTTTACAGTTCGCTTTACCTTTTACTTCAGGAACGGTGTGCAAAACTGCATCATCCGTATAGGCCGAATCTAAGATGTTCGTGCGACCTTCATTGATGGCCACTTCCCAAACTCGAGAATAATAGGCAACATTAGCAGCGCCCTTAATAGCGTTTTGATCCGCTTCTGACGTGCAAGAGAACAATCCTGCCGCCACACATAGTGATAAAATAATTTTTTTCATTTTGTCGTATTTTTTTGTTTTCCAAACATAATAAAGCCTCCGAACTGCACCCAAAAAAATTAAAAATCATTTGTTCCCTTATGCGCATTTGGGAACAAATCCAATTCCGAATTTCTTAAACGAAACTAGAATTGTCCGTAATTGCTCTTCTAATCAAAACAATCAATACCATGAAAAAACTCATTCTAGTAGGTGCACTCATCGCATCCGTATTTAGTGTCTCTGCACAAAAGACTGCAGGTAAAATTTTCTCTGGACCAGATGCTGGCAAGGGATTCCAATTAGGTTCAGAGAAAAGTAGCCAAGTAGTTTTAGACGCAACCAATGCGTATAACTCAAATGATTCTGAAAAAGAGCTTTCTTATTACTCGGAAGAAATGCAAAAGAAAACAGGCGATTTCAATAAAAAATGGCATGCCTATGCTAAGAAATTGAATGATGTGCCTTTAGCTATATTACCTATAAAAATTACTGGATCAACAGATGAATATGTGTTTTTACAATCGACAGAAGAACGTGAAACAACTGATGGCTCAAAGCAAAAAATGAATTTATTTGAAATATTTGGAGTGAATAAAGAAGGTAAAATCTCCTATTTCAATCAATACTCCTCTATTCCTGCTTCCAATGAATTTGGGAAAACATCTGGTGGAAAAATCATCTCAAATGATGAAAACAACGGTAGAGCATTCCAATTCTCTAACCGGGGTGAAGTAGAAGTTATCGAGAAAATGAACAAAGCTTATAATGCGATGGATGTAGCCACTGTTTTAACATTTTTTGCTGAAAAAGTTAAAATCACAGACTTTGATGGCAATAAATCAGTCTTAGATAAAAAAGATCTTAGCCAAATGATGGATGGTTACACTTCATTGGATTGGAAAATCTGGGGAATTCTTCCATTCAAAATCGCCGAAACTGATCCAGTATCTGGTATTATGGTAACTTCTTCAGAGAAGCGCGTTTTGAAGGATGGATCCGTTTGGAATAAATCATTAGTGGAGTTCTTCCAATTTGATTTAAATGGAAAAATTTCATCGATTGATCAATATTCTCGCCCGAAAAAATAAGGAGCGCAAACATCTATTACGAGGCCGGAGGACATTGTTCTTCGGCCTTTTATTTTACCTTTGATAGTATCATATGATACTATCATGCTATCATTTTTTTTGTAAATTTAGTCTGAAATCTAATCCCTATGAAAACAGACATCCCTAACAACGGCCACTACGACATTCCCGGTAATCCATCCACGGCTAAAAGCAGTACGGTAAAATTAAATGACCGTTCAAACAGCGAACCTCTTCGCGTTTTAAGTGAAGAAGATTGGGCCTTTTGGAAGCATAATGGTTATGTCATTATAAAGCAGGCAGTGTCGCGCGAACAAGCTTTAAAGACGGCGGCATTCTTGTACGAGTTTGAAGAAAAAGATCCGAATGATTCATCGACCTGGTATACTGCACCGCGTGCTGAAATGAAGATGAAAGAGCTCGCTAACACAGGTATGGTGGAATGTTATAATAGCCAATTGCAATGGGATAATCGTTCGACGAAGCGCGTTTATGATGCTTTTGCTGATATTTGGGGGACAGAAAAATTGTGGGTGACGATCGATAGAGCTAATTTGAATTTTCCGATTCGTCCTGGCCACGAATACAAAGCCTTTATACACTGGGATTATGATCCCGAGACGAAACCAGTGAATGTGCAAGGGGTTTTAGCTTTAGCAGATCAATTAGACGAGAATATGGGAGGATTTCAATGCATCCCTGAATTATTCCGAAACTATGACACTTGGAAATTAACTCAGCCAGAAGATCGGAATAGATTCCTTCCAGACACGTCGGATTTTACCCCTACTAAAGTTACACTAGAAGCTGGCGACCTGTTGATATTTAATAGTCTGCAGCCCCATGGAATACGAGCAAATAATAGTAACCAAGTACGTTGTGCACAGTATATTTCGATGATGCCGGCGGAGGAAGACAATGCCTCGTTGCGAGAATGGAGGGTTAATTCTTGGCGCGATCGCATCGCTCCTGAAGGCT
>CAIVPV010000143.1 GCA_903907915.1 uncultured Cytophagaceae bacterium | reverse complement strand
GTAGCACCCGTACCGCCTGAAGCGACCGGTAATACGCCCGCTAATTTCACCGCAGTTTCCGCTAACAGGGTGTATGGAACGTAGGTTAATTTCTGGTTACTCACCTCGGTATAACGACCTCCTTGATCAAAACTCACATTCGTGAGGATATTTTTCGTGACACCATCCCAGCTCAACGACGTGAACGTACCTGCTTTACCGGTGTTCACTCCCGCGCCTATCACTAGGTTAACTAAACCGTACTCGTCCGTTTTAGTCTTGTGAAGTTCCTCATATTGCAAGGTCGTACCTGCATAGATCCCAAAACGGATCCACATATCTTTGCTCACATAAGGTTGTGCCGTTACATCAGAACCCGGAATTTGAATCGGATTCGGATCGATGATGACGGCTTGATAACTAATCCCTTTGGTCTGCGAAAATCCAAAGAAGGAAATCAAAGAGCATGCGGTGAATAATAAAATCTTTTTCATAAAATCGGATCTATTTCGACTGAATCTTTATGCCAAAAGAAACGGTCGAGGGTACAAAGTTCAGGCTCGATGTCCCGAACGTATTTGTGTCTATATGTTGATATTGCGTGTATACGTACAAGTTTGAATTAACTTTCTTTTCTAATTCTAGGGAGAATCCCACAAAGAAGCGGGCACTAGTGAACTGATCATCCTCCGATAAATCCACGTAGCGATTTTGCAAGAACTGATTCCCGTTAATCATCTTCTGAACCGCGGCGCGCGCTTTCAGTATCAGAGTGAAATCATTTCTAAATTCTAGTTTGGGTCCAATGCCCCCCGATAAACCCATAAAATCGGTCTGGTAGGAAAAGGGAATATTCTGAACATCACCCACCGCATTGAATTGAGAGTAGGCTAGACCTATGTCGTATTGGAATCGTTTAGTCAGCGGTTTTTCGTATCCCAAACTCAGGTGAAGTCCAGAAGAAGGTTTCATGAACGTAGGATTAACGCCCTGCGAATTCGTGAAAACATACCTCGTGGTGTTCGCCCCAAAGGAAATATTCCAAGTTTGAGCTGACACTGAACTCACAAAAAACAGTAAAAGAAGCGCGATTTTGTTCATAATTTTCCTTGTAAACGGCCTTGAGTGGGGTTTTTTAGCCGTTTAACATGCAAAATTCGTATTAATAATGCGATAGTTCTTTATAGGATAAAACCCTTTTGGTCTAAAAACGAGTATTTTGGACTAGTCAGAAAATGAAATTTTTTTGGACTAATAGAAGAATGTCTAATTTTTAATGATTAAAATTGCACTTGGCCCACTAATTGAATGATTTTATACGTATCTCTGTTCTCCATCATCACCTCCGTTATTCTGGCCATCTACAACTGGCGGATTAACAAGAATGCTTTATTGCTAGCCGGGATATTTATCATTTTCTCTACCTATGGCTTAACACACTATTTTACGGTTTATCACCGAGATGTGTTTTGGACAGCCATATTCTATGGAAATCTATCCCCATACTGGTATTTGCCAGGCCCGCTTTTGTATGTATATACCCGAAATACGATTACAGATAAAAGCCTTTTTTCATCCAAAAGAGACTTCTTGCACCTGCTCCCTTTTTTGATACAAGCGATAAATATTGCTCCCTATGTATTCAGCTCATTTGACTATAAATTAGAAACGGCTAGCCTGATTCTGAATGACATTAATAGGGTGCGCTCAGCTGGTGCCGGATTTTTTATACCGCCTTCTATTTCCTTTATAACCCGACCTTTTCTTATCATTTTATATACCTTAGCCTGCTTTCTTTTAATAAACAAATACCGACTAGCAGAGCATAAAACCCTGGAAAAAAACAAGCAAAATAAACTGGTCTATAATTGGCTTATCACCTTGAGTTTAGTGACACTTATCGTCGCTGCTGGCTTCCTACTAATGACGATTGAATTATACAATACTCCTGTTAATCGACTGATAATGGAGTCTGAGCCTACCTATATTATTTCCGGCATAGCCTTCTCGCTTTTACCTACGGTCTTAATCGTGTTTTTTCCTCAGGTTTTGTATGGAATGCCCTTAGTTACATCGCCCAAGAAGGCGACTAAAATTACTATTCCTCTGGCAGATATAGATGATCCCCTGGCAGAAACAGCCCAGATCATTGTCGACTACATCAAGAGCGAAAAACCCTATTTATATCCGGAATTCGATATCGAGGATATTGCTGAAAAACTCGATATCCCGAAGCACCATATCATCTATTGCTTCACGATGATTCTGCAGAAAAAATTCACTGCCTATCGATCTATGGTTCGTGTCGAACACGCAATAGAGTTATTAAAAGCAGGAACAGCAGAAACATTATCCATCGACGGCATAGGCGCTCAGTCAGGATTCTCCTCTCGCTCCGGGTTCTATGCTACCTTCAAAGCAGAAACAGGCATGACACCTAGCCAGTATTTGGAAAATTTGTCTTAATTTTAGTTCCATCCCAGGAGCTAATGAAAAATCTCGTATTTGTCCTTCTTCTATTATTCAGTTTTCTATTAAGGTCAGAAAATATCCACTTGTCCTATTTAGGGGAGGCGAATTTACATTATGCTAAACCATACTTATATGTGATAGAAAAGGATCAGTATAAAACCATCAAAATCCCAGAGCAGACAGTTTCTGAGCCTATCTATTTTAAGTTTAGCGATTCCACTTTTTATAAAAAATTTGCTTCCCCGAGTTCATACACCCTCAACGTTATTAATAATAAACTTTATTTAAGCCTAAATTTAGGAGGCCTAGTCTACGAGTTAAAGGGCAACGAAATAGTTCGAATTGACCATTCATTTGAACATAAAATGCAAATAAGCAGTCAGCAATTTGTTTATGATAATCGTATTTTTCGTTTCGGTGGTTATGGCTTTTGGTCAGCCAGAAATTTCTTCACTTATTTCGATTTAAATTCCAAAGAATGGGAAAGTTATTCCCCCGTTCGGGGCGATAAAGTCCCGCCAGGAATGTTCGATGTAAACCAATTCATAAACGGCGATGATATTACCTATTTTAATGGCGTAGTAATTGATGCCTTTGATAACTTAAAATTTGATAGAAGTACGGAAATTTGGCATTTTAATTTACGATCTAAAATTTGGGATTTTAAAGGGAAGGCTACCCTGTTTTTTGGGTATAATCCACAAAATTTTCAATACGATAATTACTATGTTGCCTTCACTGAGGAGCGAAGAATCATCCGCGTAAATTTTAACAATGATACCTATGAAGTATTTGAAAATCAGGCCGTTTCATCCAAAATTTCGCCTCAATTCAAACCATTTGTTGAAAATGGGATCATCTATTATTTTGCTAATAACCACTCTAATGGCGAAATCGAATTAGTCTCCCTCCCTATCGATCAATTTTTAGGGAAATCAATCAAAAAGGCAGATTTTATTGAAAAAAATCTTTGGCTAGAATATTCACAACTAGCCATTGGGCTGATTGCGTTACTTATCCTGTTAATTGCCTTCTATTTTGGCATTAAATTCCGGCCTACTAAAGCTACCCATATCAAGGATAAAAATGGCGTTTTATATGTAGGAAAGGCGGCCATTAATTTTGAAGAAAATGAATTAAAAGTGCTTCGCTACCTATTAAAAAAGGACGACGTTCCTAACTCTGAATTACTCGAATTAGTGGAACAAAAAGGGGTGCATTTCTCGCACAATATCCGCGTTAAAAATGATGTGTTAAACCAACTAAATTTAAAGCTGAAAGCCATATTGCAGGTAGATACTAATTTTATTATTTTCAAGAAGTCTGATTCCGATTCTCGCCTGAAAGTGTACCGTTTGAACAAGCAGTATTTTAAGGTGAGTGAGGCGTTTTTGGGCGACTAAATTTGTCTGATGGTCGACTTCAGGATAACGGGTATTTCTCTTTTTTGCATATTTAGCGGTATAACATCCTAAGACCGCCATGAAAAATTATCTCCCAATTTTAATCCTCTCCGCCTTATTTTTAGCCTGCGCTAAAGACGAGGCCATCACCCCAACACCTGCCTCTAGCGATTTTAAAGCCTACAGCTCTGCGTTTACCAACGGAGGATCTTTCCCCGTTAAATATACCTGTGATGGAGCTAGTACATCTCCACTGATTCAGTGGTCGGGGGCTCCGGCAGGAACTGTTAGTTACGCGATTACCATGCACCATTTCCCCTCTGCAAGCGCCGAAAAACACGTATATATGTGTGTCTATAATATTGCTTCCAGCGCGAAAGAAATTGGAGAAAATGTGACTAATATAGGTAATTGGGGCATAAATACCGTCAATGGGAAAAATGCGTACTCCCCTCCTTGTTCGCAAGGGCCGGGTGCTAAAGCCTACATCATTACGGTTTATGCCTTGTCATCTGCTCCAGTTATAAGCACAGCTCCGAGCGCAACTACGATGGACGTGGTTGTGGCTGCCATGTCTGGAAAACTCTTAGCAAAATCTGAAATCACGGTTAACTATACTCGACTTTAAAGATGAAAAATACCCTGCTTTTTTTACTGATATCTATATCGATTTTCGCGCACGAAGGTGGGCATTTTGGGCAGCATGATGTGCTAAGGATTTGGCATTTAACTAATGGCTCTATCATCCGTGGCAACTATTCATCCGCGACTTCCGACGGCTTGATTTTAGAACAATTTCAGGGTGTGAAAGTGCGCGTTCCCATCGCAAATTTAAGTCCGCAAGATCAGAAATTTGCAGCGGTAAAAATGAAACGCGGCTCGCAAATAAATGGCTACATCGATGTAGAAAAACCGATTTCTTATTTGCCATACTTTTATCTATTAGCCCTCGCCTTTTTCGCGCTATTATTGATCGAAAAATTACGTGTGCGTTTAGTCTTTAGAAAGCTCGCTTATTCCACCTTTATGCTAGCTTTTATTGCCTTAGCTTGTAAAACAGCTACAGAAGTGACTCCGGTAACCCCCAGCACGCCCGTTACCACCATTCCTAAAACAACGGTTAGCTTTCTTGACTCCGCCTTTGCCCCCTATAAACCGGCGCTGAGTACCGCATCTGACGCAACCTATTTTTATGTAAATTCCACCGGAATACCGGCACACAATATGATGGTAGGTATTACGGCTTGGCAACAGCAAGTCCCTATTCCTCAGCCATATACGGGCACGAACCATTGGTCCATTCCGTTGCAACCTGTCTATGCGACTACGCCCTTGAGCACGACGAATAATTTTATGAAAGGGGCCGTTGCTTTGGCGGTAAACGGTGTCCCTATTTTTAATGCGCTGAATAACCGCGGGGAGGACTCTTTTGCCATAGGCGAGCTGGATCAATGGGGAGGCCACTGCGGTCGCGGAGATGACTACCATTACCATGCGGCGCCCTTACATTTATCGGCTATATCTGGGTTGAAAGCGATTGCTTTTGCTTTGGATGGTTTTGCTGTTTTGGGGGCCAAAGAACCGGACGGAACCGCCATGCTAACCCTCGACACGAATCACGGCCACGAATGGAAAGGAAATTACCATTACCACGGCACCACGAATTACCCGTATGTGATAGGTGCGATGCGCGGGAAAGTTAGCTTAGATCCAGCCACTCCCGCACCAGAAAACCAAATCTTACCTCAAGCCTTTTCTTCCTCCGTTAGACCCGCCTTAACCCCATTAACCGGCGCAACCATCACCGATTTTAGTGCTCCCACAAGCTCTAGCTATAATCTGACCTATAAAATTGGCACAAAAACAGGATCAGTAAATTATTCTTGGAACTCATCTGGACTATTTACGTTTAACTTTACAGACGTAAATGGCACACAAACAACAAGCACTTATCAACGTAAATAATATGATCCCCTATAAATTTGGTAGCTCGGATGGGATGTTTAACTTGGGCAGCTCTTTGGCCTTCCTCCAAATTCTAGCCCCCGGAGTCTACATTTCGATGAATGGGAAGATATTTGCGACGAATAACGTCCGTAAGAACTTAGAAAAGGGTGAATTCGAGACAATTAATTGATACATTGCGTTTACAATAAAACTGTCAACCATGAAAAACAAAATCATTGTCGGATTAATCGTCGTATTAATCGCCATCCAATTCGTTCCTACAGAAAAAAACCTGTCGAACGATAATACCTACGCCATACAAACGAAGTACGAGGTTCCCGGAGACGTTAAAGTGCTGTTAGAGAACGCTTGTAACGACTGCCACTCGAATAAATCTACCTATCCATGGTATAGTAATGTGCAGCCGGTTGGTTTTTGGCTAGATCACCATGTGAATGATGGGAAAAAGCATTTGAACTTTGCTTCGTTTACAAAGATGCCGATCGCGGTTCAAAACCATAAATTAGAAGAAGTGGTGGAACAGGTAGAAGAGGGCGAGATGCCGATGCCGTCTTATACGTATTTGGGCCTTCATAGTAATGCCAAATTATCAGAAGCAGATCGCGCGAAAATCATCAACTGGGCGAAATCTTCCATGGCTATGTTGAAAGCTACGTATCCGGCAGATAGTTTGAAGATGAAGCCAAGACCGCGGGGATAGTCGGCGCAAGCGCCTTAGTCGTCACTTCGTGACTTAGTCGCGGCGAAGCCGCTTAGTCCGGAGGTAATTATTCCGGAGGACGAGGCACGAATGCTCGTCTGATGGCTCTATTGGCAATAAGTGTTGAAATAAGGACATAAAGTATAAAGTCGATTTTCAGGTGTTGACAGATGTTGTCAATACGCGAAAATCGACTTTATACTTTTACTTAAATTTTCCTCCTGCAGACTAAGTCACAAAGTGGCGACTAAATCGCGCAGCGATGACTAAGCAGCTCCGCTGCGACTAAACGGCTTCGCCGTGACTGAGGCGCAAAGCGCCGAGCCGACTAGTCGCGTAGCGACTTCATATCAATCACAAACCGGTACTTCACATCCGACTTGATCACCCGCTCATAAGCCTCGTTGACATCTTTCATGTCGATCATTTCGACATCAGAAAGGATGTTGTGCGCGGCGCAGTAATCGAGCATTTCTTGGGTTTCGGCGATGCCACCGATCATGGATCCGATGATGGAGCGTCTTTTGGAAATTAACGTAGCCGCACCGATTTGAGCTGCCTCTGGAGGAATTCCCACTAAAAGCATCTTGCCTTCCACACTTAATAAGCCTAAAAACTTGTCCAAATCATGTGGCGCCGCCACCGTATTCAAAATAAAATCAAACGAACCTTTTAAGGATTCCATCGTCGCGGGATCCGTAGATAAAGCGAAATGATGTGCCCCCAGCGCCATCGCATCTTGCTCCTTCGAAGGTGAAGTACTTAGCATGGTTACTTCTGCGCCAAAAGATGCGGCAAATTTCACCGCCATGTGGCCTAACCCTCCCAAACCTAAAACAGCTACTTTGTGACCCTTGCCTACCCCAGCATAACG
>CAIVPV010000142.1 GCA_903907915.1 uncultured Cytophagaceae bacterium | reverse complement strand
GTTTAGTGCATCCTCGCGCCTTGGATGATATCGGAGCGATGGGGATGGCGGTGATTAAAGCAAAAAAAGTGGGCTTCACCACCGACATGTCTTATGTCACGAAACGTGCCTCCGATTTTATATTAAATGAAGAGCATCGTTTACCCGATGGTACATTGGTGCGAATTCGCCCTCTGAAAAACACTTTATGGTTAGATGATGTGTATATGGCAATCCCTGCCTTATTGCAATTAGGGGAGTATGAGGAGGCCGTTTTTCAGTTTAATGCTTACCAAAAGCGGATGTTCAATCCCAGTCAGAACATTTATATGCACGGTTATTTAGTGGACGCTACGGAACACCCAGAATTCCATTGGGGACGAGCAAATGGCTGGGCCTTGTTAACGAATGTTGAATTACTGGAGCATTTGCCAGCGAATCACCCGGCCCGACCAGACATGTTAAAGCAATTAAAAAATCACTTGAAAGGGCTGATGGCCTTGCAGGATGGAACCGGGTTTTGGCATCAGTTATTAGATAAAAACGATTCCTATTTAGAGACCTCTTGCACGGCGATTTATACCTATGTGATGGCCAAAGGAATCAATAAAGGCTGGTTAGACCCTAAAATCTTCGGCCCCGCAGCCATTTTAGGCTGGAATGCCGTCAACACCAAAGTAAACGAAAAAGGTCAAGTAGAAGGCACTTGCGTGGGAACAGGCTTAGCCTGGGACCCGGCATTTTATTACCACCGTCCCATCTCACCTTATGCGGCGCATGGATATGGTCCTGTTTTATTAGCCGGAGCAGCCATGCTGGATTTAGTGAAGCAGTACAATTACCAAATCAATGATTCCGCCGTACATTTGAAATAATATGAAAAATACGTTTGATTTAACAGGGAAAATAGCGCTAGTTACGGGATGTAAGCGAGGAATTGGAATGGCGATGGCGCTAGGTTTAGCGGAGGCTGGTGCAGATATTATAGGTGTTTCGGCTTCGTTGGAAATGTCCGGGTCTGAGATCGAAAAAGCAGTTACCGGCTTAGGGCGCAAGTTCAAAGCCTACCAAGCAGACTTTTCGAATCGAGATTCGCTCTACGCTTTTATCAAGCAAATAAAGGCGGATTATCCCCGCATTGACATATTAGTAAATAATGCGGGTACCATTAAGCGCAATCCAGCAGCAGAGCATTCGGATGAATTTTGGGATGAGGTATTGGAAGTGAATCTTTCGTCTCAGTTTATATTGAGCCGTGAATTAGGGTCATCTATGATCGCGCAAGGGAGTGGCAAAATCATTTTCACCGCCTCCTTATTAAGTTTCCAAGGAGGAATTAACGTGCCAGGCTATGCAGCAAGCAAAGGTGGAATAGCTCGTTTAACGATGGCTCTAGCGAACGAGTGGGCTGGGAAGGGTGTGAATGTGAACGCGATTGCTCCAGGTTATATTTCAACAGATAATACGGCAGCTTTGCGGGAAGATAGCGATCGCAGCGCCTCTATTTTAGGGCGAATTCCGGCGGGACGGTGGGGGGAACCTGAGGACTTTAAAGGTCCAGTGGTTTTCTTAGCATCTGCCGCCTCTAATTATGTACATGGAACCATTTTAACCGTTGATGGCGGCTGGATGGGACGGTAGCAAATAGCAAAGACCAAAGTTCAAAGTTCAAAGTCCAAAATCTTTGCTCTTTGAACTTTGCTCTTTGAACTTTGAATTTTGCTCTTTGAACATTAACCTCTGAACTTTGAACTTTGGTCTTTGAACTTTGAAAATAGAAAAAATGAAAAAACTTGCCCTAATTCTGACTTTAATCTCCACCTCCCTTTTCGCACAGAAAATCGACGTAGATAAGCAAATTGCCTTAGCTGGCCAGCAGTATCAATTGATGCTTGCTGCTCGACCAGATACGAGTACGACCATTCACTCCGCAAAACAAGATGGAACGTATAGCAATAAGCCGTCCCATTGGTGGTGTTCTGGATTTTTCCCGGGTGGCCTTTGGTATATATTTGAAAAGACAAAAGATCCGAAGTGGGAGTCTGCGGCCAGATTATGGACGGCGGCTGTGAAGAAAGAGCAGTATAACACAGGAACCCATGATCTAGGATTTATGATGTACGATTCTTTCGGGAATGGGTTGCGCTTGACCAAAGATCCAGAGTATAAGAAGGTATTGATTCAGTCGGCTAAGTCTTTAGCGACGCGTTTTGACCCTAAGATTGGTTTGATTAAGTCTTGGAATGGTTTTAAAGGTGGTTATAAATATCCAGTAATCATCGATAATATGATGAACTTGGAATTATTGTTCTGGGCGTCACGCGAGACGGGTGACCCACGTTTTAAAGAGATTGCTATTATTCACGCGGATAATACGATGAAGCATCATTTTAGACCGGATTTTTCGAGTTATCATGTGATTTGCTATGATGTGGATGGTAAGGTTTTGGCCAAAAAACAACACCAAGGCTACCAAGATGAATCGACCTGGACACGTGGGCAT
>CAIVPV010000141.1 GCA_903907915.1 uncultured Cytophagaceae bacterium | reverse complement strand
GGTTGAATTTTTGCTTTTAATTCTGGGTTTTCGATTACTAACACTTTATAGGGTTGTAAACCAAAACCTGATGCTGAAAGGCGGATTGCTTCTAATAAAGAATCAATTTTATCTGCGGAAACTTTGTTTCCTGTCATTCTTTTGGCGGCATAGCGCCACGATAATGAGTCAATAAGTGACATATAGGTAGATTATAGATAATAGAGTAGAGATTATTGAGAAAATAGACTTTGATCTATTTTCTGCGAATAAGCCTTAAATTTTATCGAATTAAATAATTCAATTTCTTTTACTCCTGCGCCTAATTAAGAGAGCGAAAGAGTTATTAGATTATCGAATAATTATAAAAAAGGGGATTCGCAGAAAATATGGCAAAGACCATTTTCTAGAATCCCCTTTTTTATATTATTCTGAAACTAAAGATACTGTTAAAGCGAAATCATCATAAATCGCCTTATCTCCAATTGATTCAAAGAATTTCTTAGAACCGTAACGGATGTTGAAGTCAGTACGATCGATCGTAATGTTCGCCTTCGCAGTTACTTTACCGCCTTTAACCGCGATTTCTGCTGGGAAAGTGATTGATTTTGTGATCCCTTTTACGGTTAAGTTACCAGTTACTTGATTACCTGCTACCTTAGTGATGACGAAAGAAGCCGTTGGGAATTTTTCTACTTCGAAGAAATCACCAGAAGAGATGTGTCCAATGAATTTTTGGTTGTAACCTGCATCCGTGA
This sequence comes from uncultured Cytophagaceae bacterium, assembly GCA_903907915.1. GTDB lineage: Bacteria > Bacteroidota > Bacteroidia > Cytophagales > Spirosomataceae > Aquirufa. The sequence goes on along the minus strand of CAIVPV010000141.1, from coordinate 1,380 downwards.
TATCTAAATCCTTGATGGTTTTCAAGTCAATGGTGAAGTTTCCTCCGATTAATTTGTTTCCATCTACATTTAAAGCGCCTGCAGAGATTCCTACAGTTCCATTGTGCTCTCCAGTTACCTTCTTGGCTAACCAAGCGATAGAACTAGTTGTCTTGTTTAAGTTGACAATTTTAGGTGCAGCAACACCAGCGATTGAGATTAGGCCTAAAGCCAAAGTGGCAATAATTACTTTTACAGATTTCATATAATTTATTGTTTAATTGTGAGAAAATACGGTTCTAAATTCGTCCAAAATTTGGTTCATTTCTTCGAGTTTCTTAACTCCTAAGGCGTCGAAATGTTTTCCCCAGTCATTTTGAACATGATCTACTTGTGTTAATAAGTCTAGTCCGGAAGGTAAAATTAAAATATCCACCGCTCTGCGATCTTTCGGGCATTCACGGCGTAGAACTAATTTTTTTTCCAGCAATTTATCTACTAGGCGAGAGGCATTGGACATTTTATCTAACATTCGTTCCGTAATGGCTAGAACGGTCATTGGAGTTCCTTGTTGTCCACGCAGAATACGAAGTACATTGTATTGTTGTACGGTAAGTCCAAAAGGTTTAAGCAATTCCTGTTGTTGCTGAACAATCCAGTTGCCTGTATATATCGCATTCACAACAGCTTTAGAGGCCTCAGAAGGAAATTTTGTTTGCTTTAAATCTTCGGAAATACCCATGATTAAAATTTGATGTTGTAAAATTAAATGTAATTACATTAAATACAAAGGAAATTAAATTTATTTTTCTTAAAACCCTGATAATTTTAAATTTTGGGCTATTTTTGAAGATGCAGAATCTATTATCCCTTCAATACCCATTCATTTTAGCATCGAATTCGCCACGTCGAAAAGAGATCTTGCGTTCCGCCGGCTTTGAATTTTCTGTATTACCGAGTGATGTGGATGAATCTTTTGATGAAACAATGAAAGCCCAAGACGTTCCTGTCCATTTAGCGGAACGTAAAGCCAGTGAATTAGCCAAAATTTCTCCTAATGCCTTAGTTTTAGCCGCTGATACGGTCGTGATTTTGGGAACCGAAATCTTAAATAAACCACAGGATAAGTCGGAGGCCATTCAAATGCTACAAAAATTATCTGGTCAAATACACGAAGTGGTGACTGGGATTGCATTACAGACTCCACAAGGACTGTTTACGAAAGCGGATTCAGCTTTAGTTAAATTTCGCACCTTGGAGGACTGGGAAATTGATTTTTATGTTCGGGAGGGTGCTTGCATGGACAAAGCCGGTTCTTATGGCGTACAAGATTTTCTAGGAATGGTAGGAATCGAATCGATCGAAGGCTCTTTCTATACGGTCATGGGTTTACCTATTTAT
>CAIVPV010000140.1 GCA_903907915.1 uncultured Cytophagaceae bacterium | reverse complement strand
GATGCTGTTAGATCTAATATGGGGCCTGTATTTGATGCCATTGCTTTTGGAAATCCGTATCCCCAAACTTATTTCAGCGATTTAGCCTGGAACCAATTAGTCCTAAAATGTATATTTAATGATAAACCCATTCACTTAATTATAGGTTTGGATGAGCGTTCTAATCAAGCTTTAGCTGATACCTTAGCTGACTTTGCCCATGAAAGATGGGCGGCGGGAAGACGGGTGCCATCTCAGGTTTGGCGATTAATACGAAACTTCCAAACAGAATCAATAGAACAGGATGTAGCCAAGCTTTCGAAAAGCGAAGATGCGAATGATCGAAAAGCCGCTGAATTAATCATCAACAATAGCCCTCTAGAGGCCTGGAAGGCCTTAGAACAAGCAGAACCTATATATACCGCCTAATACTATGTGCCAAAACCCAAACGAAACCAAATTAAATCCATCTCACTTCGAAGGATCTAACGAAGAACAACAAACCGCCCAAGAAGTAGAGGGCGGATTCGCATCTTATATACAAGGGATGAAGTTCTTTGATCCGCATGTTCACATGACTTCCAGAACGACGGATGATTACCAAGCGCTAGCAGATGCGGGTGTGGTGGCCATTATTGAACCGGCTTTTTGGCTAGGGCAACCTAGAACTGGATTGGCATCATTTAAGGATTATTTTGCCAGCTTAGTGGGTTGGGAGCGTTTTAGATCGTCACAATTTGGCATAAAACATTATTGCACTATTGGATTAAATTCTAGAGAGGCGAATAACGAGGCACTTGCGGAAGAAGTAATGGAAATTTTGCCTTTGTTTTTACAAAAAGAAGGCGTCGTGGGTGTGGGTGAAATTGGATTTGATGACCAAACAGCCGCTGAGGAAAAATACTACCGTGCTCAATTAGAATTAGCGAAAGAAATGGGTTTGCCCGTTCAAGTGCATACGCCTCATAGAGATAAGAAAAAAGGAACGGAACGCAGTATGGCGATAGCTTTAGAACATGGTTTAGCACCTCATATGGTAGTAATTGATCATAATAATGAGGAGACCGTTAAATCGGTTTTGGACCAGGGATTCTATGCGGCATTCACTATTTACCCCTTCACGAAGATGGGAAATGAGCGAATGGTAGAGATCGTTAAACAATATGGCTCCGAAAGAATCATGGTGAATTCGGCGGCGGACTGGGGTATTTCTGATCCTTTGGCGATTCCTAAAACAGCAGCCCTAATGAAGATAAAAGGTATTTCTGCGGTGGATATACAAAAAGTTACCTATCAAAATGCGTTGGATTCATTCGCCCAAAGTGGACAAATCAATGAAAAGGATTTTATTCATGGACTTGAAATAGATCAATCCTTGAAGTTTAATGGCAATACGGTTTTGCGCGGCGGTCAAGCACCTCGAGTAGACAAAAACTCCATATTCATTCGCTAATGAGTAAGATCAGAGCTTTTGCCGAATTAACGCGACCAGCCAATGTGGTAACTGCCTTATCTGATATACTGGCTGGGTTGGCCATTGTTGGTTTTACTTTTGGGAGTTTAGATTATCAGTTTTACCCTGCTTTATTTTTAGGTTTGTCTAGCATGTGTTTATATGCCGGCGGAGTCGTATTTAATGACATTTTTGATCACGAATTAGATCGTATTGAAAGACCGGAGAGAGCGCTTCCTAGTGGGCGAATAAAACGATCAGAAGCAATTATAGGCGGTATTTTGTTGCTAGCGTTGGGTATATTTTTAGCCTTTTGGCAAAGTCGATTAAGCGGATTTGTGGCCATTCTAGTGACGGCATTTGCCCTATTTTATGATTGGAAAGGAAAGCATATGCGAATTTTCGGTCCCATCAACATGGGATTATGCCGGGCTTTCAATTTACTTTTAGGAATGAGCGTGTATGAATTGGGTGTTTTGGAGCACTTCCCAGTAATCGCCATCCCCTTGATTTACATTGCAGCCATTACACTTGTTAGCAGAGGAGAAGTACATGGCGGCAAAGCGATTACACTCTATTTTGCTGGGTTTTTATTTTTAATCGTGCACGGGTCACAACTATATTTAGCGGAGCAATTAGAGTATGCTTTGGTATTTGTCCTGGCCCACTTTATCCTGATTTTTAGAAAACTTCGAATTGCAATAGAGAATCCTGTGGGAAAAAATATTGGATTAACAGTAAAAACAGGCGTTTTAACTCTTATATTGATGAATGCAGCTTGGGTCGCATCGAGTGGACAATGGATCATGGCCCTCTTTGTTTTAGCCTTATTACCCGTATCTTTGGGTTTAGCTAAAAAATTCGCCGTTACGTAAACCTATGCAATCTTTAAAACAACATTTTCAGGTACCCTATTCTTACGAGGTATTCTTCACGGAACATTTGTTTGCTCCCGAAAATCGTGTTTTTACTGATTTTGTCCAAAACTACGGCAACCCTAGCTTTCGCAAAAAAATCCTTTTTGTGCTCGACAAAGGAGTAACAGATATTCAACCCCGATTAACGGCGGAGATTGTCAGCTATTTTCAACAACATTCTCCGGCGGATTTAGCCCCAGAAATCCTAGTGCTTCCTGGCGGAGAAGTCTGCAAAAACGATCCTCGCTTTTATGAGGAGGTGATTCGCGCTTTAGATGAGCACGGAATCGATCGCCACTCCTTTGTGGCCTGCATCGGTGGGGGTGCTTTCTTAGATATGGCCGGTTATGCCGCTGCCATCTCACATAGAGGAGTGAAATTCATCCGTATTCCGACGACGGTATTATCCCAAAACGATTCCGGTGTCGGCGTAAAAAACAGCATTAACTACCTAGGTAAAAAGAATTTCCTAGGCACCTTCGCTCCTCCCGTTGCCGTATTCAATGATTATTCATTCTTAGAAAGTCTTGGAGACCGCGATTGGCGTTCCGGCATTGCAGAAGCGATTAAAGTGTCCTTAATTAAGGATATTGCTTTTTTTGAATGGCTGGAAGAAAACGCCGATTCGATGAATCAACGTAGTAAAGCGGTGATGATTGAGCAAATATACCGTTGTGCTGATCTGCACATGCAACATATCGCTAGTGGAGATCCGTTTGAATTAGGCTCGGCTAGACCTTTGGACTTCGGCCATTGGGCTGCACATAAATTAGAATACTTAAGTGATTTTAAAATCCGTCACGGCGAAGCGGTGGCGATTGGAATTGCATTAGATAGCGTCTATTCACATTTATCAGGTTCTTTACAAAAAGAAGAGTTAGATCGAATTATCAGCTTGTTGAAAAAAATAGGATTTGAAATTTTCCATCCGGCTTTGGCAGAAAATGATAAAATCAACTTAACCAATGGCCTGAATGAATTCAGAGAACATTTAGGAGGTCAATTAACCATCACTTTGCTTGAAAAATTAGGAAAGGGCGTGGAAGTACATACCATGGACCTAGCCATGATTAAAAAATCAGTCGACCACCTGGAACAAATCGCGTAAAATGAAAACGCCCTACGGACACCTGAGTTATTGCAGCAATATTCATACCGGAGAGATTTGGTCGGAACATTTTGCGCAATTAAAACAGCACGTTCCAACGGTGAAGGCACAAGTTTCACCCAAAAAAACCATGGGTTTAGGGCTGCGTTTTGCGAACCAGGCTAGTATTGATTTGCAAGATCCGGCTCATTTGCAGGAATTAAAAACGTGGCTTAGCGATCAAGATTTATATGTTTTTACGCTGAATGGATTCCCCTATGGCGGATTTCATGATACGATTGTAAAAGATCAGGTGCATGCTCCGGATTGGACGACGACGGAACGAAGAGATTATACCATCCGATTAGCGCATATTTTAGCACAGCTTTTAACAGAAAACGAGGGTGGCATTTCGACGTCTCCACTCTCCTATCGCTACTGGTTTAGCTCAGAAAAAGAACGCGAAGAAGCGATGAAAAAATCGACGAAACATCTGCTGGAGGTGGTTCATGTTTTAGACCAAATTGCTGAAGAAACAGGTAAAATCATTCATATTGACATCGAACCTGAACCGGATGGCTTATTGAGCAATCATAGGGATTTTGTGGATTGGTATGAAAATATACTTTTACCTGCTGGCGATTCTACTCTGATTAGACGACACATTCAATTGTGCTTTGATATTTGCCACTATGGGGTAAGTTTTGATGCACCTAAGTCGAGCATTGCTGAATTAAAGACAAAAAACATCCCTGTAGGGAAGATTCAAATCAGTTCTGCACTTCGGGTGGATTTGAGGAATCAAGAGGCCGCGAAATTAGAGGAATTAAAGAAGTACCAAGAACCGGTGTATTTGCATCAGGTAAAGGCCTTGCGAAAGGATGGAACTTACGAAGAATTTAAAGACTTAGATGAGGCTTTTGCAGCTTATAAACCTACTACTTACGAAGAATGGCGCGTTCATTTTCATGTGCCCTTATTTTTAGAGACCTATGGCCTTTTAGCATCCACTCAACAAGAGATTCGGGAGACAATGGAAATTCAAATGAAAAGTCCTTTTACCCGACATTTGGAAATAGAAACCTATACCTGGGGCGTTTTACCTTCAGCCTATCAACTACCGATGGCCGATTCCATCAGTCGTGAAATTAAAACTATCACAGATATATTAGGACTATGAAAAAGACTGCTGTAATTGATGTGGTTGGACTCAGCGAAAGTATAATTTCAGCTGAATATACTCCTTTTTTGTATGCCTATATTCAAAAAAAGAAGATTCAAAAAATCAAGCCTCCTTTCCCAGCCGTAACAACTACTTCCCAAAGCGTCTATTTAACTGGCAAGAACCCATCCGAACACGGAATCGTGGGAAATGGCTGGTATGATAAAATAGATTCAGAAGTGAAGTTTTGGAAGCAATCAAATGCCTTAGTGGGAGCTGAAAAAATCTGGGAAGCGGCGAAGAAAAAGGATCCGAATTTTACCTGTGCGAAGATGTTTTGGTGGTATAACATGTACTCTTCAGCAGATTATTCCGTCACCCCTCGCCCACAATACCATTCAGATGGAGTGAAGGCACCTGATTGCTATTCGTATCCAGCTACCCTACGAGATGAATTGCAGGCTTCGTTAGGTACTTTCCCCTTGTTTAATTTTTGGGGACCGAATGCAAATATCAAGTCTACGCAATGGATTGCCGATGCGTCGATCTATGTGGATGAAAAGTACAATCCCACGCTGAACCTAATCTACCTACCGCATTTAGACTATTGTCTGCAAAAATTCGGGGTAGATTTACCGGCTATATCCAAAGAACTGAAAGAGATTGATCAGGTTTTAGAACAGCTAATTACCTATTTCGAAGCACAAAACGCAGAGATTATTTTGCTCTCCGAATATGGAATTAACGATGTCAATACTCCGATTCACCTAAATCGCATCCTACGAGAAGCAGGCAAAATTGCGATTCGAGAGGAGCAAGGATTGGAATTACTTGATCCAGGAGCTAGTGAGGCATTTGCCGTTTCAGACCATCAGATAGCACATATCTATTGTAAAAACCCGTCAGAAACTAGAGCGATTTTAGAAAAGGTACCTGGTATCGCTAAAATCCTAAGTGGAAAAGAACTAGAAGAATACCAGATTGCACACGAGCGTTGCGGAGATCTGGTTTTGGTCGCAGATTCTGACAAATGGTTTACTTATTATTATTGGTTAGATGATGCTAAAGCACCTGACTTTGCCCGATGTGTAGACATCTTCAAAAAACCCGGTTACGATCCAGTCGAAATGTTTATGGATCCTAAAAATCCCTTCATAAAGCTCAGAGCAGCCTATAAATTAGCTCGTAAGCTGTTAGGTTTCCGCTACCGAATGGATGTAATTCCTTTAGATGCGAACTTAGTTAAAGGTTCACATGGAAGTCCATTCTGTGATGAAGCGTATTATCCGGTTTTTATTTCGTCGCAAAATATCAGTAAACAGATACAAGCAACCCAAGTATATCAATATATTTGGGAAACAATTTTTCCAAAATAACATGAAAAAGATTAGCACTATTTTTGCCTTCATTGTAGCAATGATGGCATTTAGCACAAACATCCACGCACAAGGTATGGATCCTCAGACCATGGTTCAACGTCAAATGGACCGAATGACGACTGAATTAAGTTTATCTAAAGATCAGGTGGCGAAAGTGGAACCGCTTGTTACGGCCAGAATGACTAAAATGATGGAATTACGTGAGCAAGGAATGGAAAGAGAGCAAATGATGACAGAAATGAAAAAGGTAAACGATTCGCAAGCAGAGCAACTCAAAGCAATATTAACGCCAGAGCAATTAGAAAAATACAAAACGATGCAAAGCCAAACGCGTCAAGGTGGGCCACCACGAGAATAAAAGTCATAAAAAAAGCTCCTCAAACTGAGGAGCTTTTTTTTATTTACCTAATACAATATTAACAATCCGTTTAGGAACCACAATCACTTTCGAAGGCGTCTTGCCCTCTAAGTGTTTCGTTACTTGATCATTTGCTAATACAGCTGCCTCTATCTCAGCGGGAGTTGCCGTCACAGGAAAGGCAAGCGTTAACTTCACCTTTCCGTTAAATGAGATTGGGTAATTGAAATCATTCTCTTCTAAGAAAGCCGCATTGAAAACTGGGAATGAAGCATACGATATACTTCCCTCCTGCTCGCCTAAGGCAACCCACAGTTCTTCAGCAATATGCGGTGCATAAGGAGATAACAAGATTACTAATTCACGCAGAACTGATTTTTTATGGCATTTTAACGCCCCTAAATCATTCACACAAATCATTAAAGTAGAAACAACCGTGTTGAAGGAGTAGCGATCTAAATCGTCTTGCACTTTGCGAATCGCCGTATGCAATACTTTTAATTCTTCCGGAGCGGCTGGAGCATCCACTATTTTCGATGTGTTCGTATTATCATCAAAGAATAAACGCCAAACCTTGCGCAAGAAATTATGCGATCCAGAAATACTATTCGTATTCCACGGTTTAAATTGCTCTAATGGCCCTAAGAACATTTCGTAGACACGTAGTGTGTCTGCTCCGTATTTGGCAATTAAATCATCTGGATTAACGACATTAAACTTCGATTTTGACATCTTCTCCACTTCCCATCCACACACATATTTGCCACCCTCTAAAATAAATTCGGCATCTGCCGGCACATCATTTCTTGATTTTTTGAAGGCTTCTAGGTCTAAGACATCATTTTCCACGATATTCACATCCACGTGAAGTGCTGCCACATCGTATTGATCTTTTAATCCGTGAGAAACAAAAGTGACTTTGGCTGAATCCTTTAGTCGATAAACGAAGTTCGAACGACCTTGAATCATCCCTTGATTGATCAATTTCTTTGCAAATTCCTCTTCCGGCACATAGCCTAAATCTTTTAAGAATTTGTTCCAAAAACGAGAATACAATAAGTGACCCGTCGCATGTTCCGAACCTCCGATGTATAAATCAACAGCTTTCCAGTAGTTTATTGCCTCTTTTGAAGCAAACTCCCCGGAATTCGTTGCGTCCATGTAGCGGTACCAATACCAAGAGGAACCTGCCCAACCCGGCATCGTGGACCACTCATAATCATATTGACCTTTGTACTTCCAGTCCGAAGCTGCGCGCCCTAAAGGTGGCTCCCCCGTTTCCGTAGGCAGGTATTTGTCGATTTTGGGCAACTCTAAAGGCAAATCGGATTCATCAATTAGATAAGGTAATAATTCCCCTGAAGCCGTTGATTTAAAGTAAACAGGCACAGGTTCTCCCCAATAGCGCTGACGGCTAAATACCGCATTTCGCATTCTATATTGTACTTTTCCTTTTCCAATTCCATTCGCCTCTAACCAAGTAATCAAGGTATTCGTCGCTTCTTTATAAGCCATTCCATTAATCATTCCTGAATTAATGTATTTACCTTCTTTCGTGGGATCCGCTTGTTTTTCGATGTCTTTTTGGCCATCTAAAATGGAAGGAATAGGCAAATCGAAATGTTTCGCAAAATTCCAGTCACGCTGATCTCCAGAAGGCACACCCATCACCGCTCCTGTACCATAACCCGCTAACACATAGTCAGCTAGGAATAAAGGAACACGTTCTTGATTCACTGGGTTGATTACATAAGTCCCCGTAAAAACTCCTGAAACGGTTTTCACTTCCGAGACGCGGTCTAGTTCTGAACGGGTTTTGGCCCAATTCACATATTCCTCCACCGCTTCTTTCTGCGAAGGTGTCGTTAATTCTGCTACCCACTCGTGCTCAGGCGCTAATACCATAAAAGAAACCCCATAAATGGTGTCCACACGGGTAGTAAATACTTTTATCTTTTTATCTGAAACGTTTTCGATATCAAATTCCACATCCGTTCCAATCGATTTTCCAATCCAATTGCGCTGTTGCTCCTTCAAGGAATCAGCCCAATCAACTTCTTCTAAGCCTCTCAATAAACGATCTGCATAAGCTGTGATTCGCATCGACCATTGGCGCATCTTCTTCTGCTCCACTGGATAACCACCACGCTCTGAAACGCCGTCTTTCACTTCATCATTCGCTAAAACAGTCCCTAATTTAGGACACCAATTCACGACTGAATCATCTAAATAAGCTAATCGGAAGCTTAATAAATACGCATATTGCTCGTCTGTTGACAGGGAATTCCATTCTTCAGCTGTAATTCGAGAGACGTCCTCATCGCAAACTGCTTTTAAACCTATTGAACCTTTGGCAGATAAAATAGCCTTTAACGTATCGATAGACTCTGCTTTATCCGATGCTTGGTTGTACCACGAATTGAATAATTGCATAAAAATCCATTGCGTCCATTTATAATAGGAGGCATCTGATGTGCGCACTTCCCTCGACCAATCGAAGGAGAAGCCCATATTCTTTAATTGCTCAATGTAGCGTGTGATATTTTGCTCCGTAGTAATTGCTGGATGCTGACCCGTTTGAATGGCATATTGCTCTGCAGGTAGGCCAAAAGAGTCAAAACCCATCGGGTGCAACACCTCAAATCCTTGCAAACGCTTGAAGCGGGCAATAATATCAGAGGCTATATACCCCAGCGGATGACCTACGTGCAATCCCGCTCCAGATGGATACGGAAACATATCTAACACATAATATTTCGGCTTCGCCGGATTTACCTGAGCTTGGAAGGTTTTATTCGCTTCCCAAAAGGATTGCCAAGCTTTCTCGATCTCTCTAAACTGATACTCTGTACGCATAAATGATTGTTATTTCAAAAGGAGGTGCAAATTAAGGCTTTTTTATGAAAAAATATTTACTCTACTTTGTTGGTAGATTAAGTAAAGTCTATTAGCTTTGTAGGGAATTAAAAAATATATGACGCCGAACAGTAATTTTCCAAGTTTATTTAAAGCCATCCAAACCATTTGGAAACGGGAACGAAGCATCACTGAAGTCATTATTCACATCAGTAATGCGTTGGCTTTGATGATTGTAGGGCATCTTTTATTCACTTACCTGACTGCAGAAAAAATCATAGCCGTATTTAACACCGTAGATTCCTCCATTTTATATTATGTAGTAGGTGGGTTCATCGCGCAAATGATAGATGGTGCACTTGGGATGGCCTATGGCGTAACTGCAACCACTTTTTTATTATCAGTGGGAATCACTCCTGCTGCTGCTTCGGCTAGCGTTCACGCCTCAGAAGTCTTTACTTCAGGCGTTTCGGGCTATATGCACTTGAAGTTTGGCAATGTGAATTCCAAATTATTTAAAACACTCGTCATCCCAGGCGTGATAGGTGCCATTTTAGGTGCTTATGTTTTATCAAGCTTAGAGAATTATGCTAGCTACATAAAACCAATTGTATCCGTCTATACCCTATTTTTAGGAGCCATAATAATCCGCAAGGCGTTGATTAAGAGTCAAGAAAAACGTCAATTGAAAAGAGTTGGTTGGCTAGCTCTATTTGGTGGTTATTTAGATTCCATCGGTGGTGGCGGTTGGGGACCTATCGTTTCCTCTACCTTGATTGCCTCAGGACGCCATCCAAAATATACCATCGGAAGTGTTAATTTGACTGAATTCTTTGTTTCGCTCGCATCCTCTCTGACCTTTTTTTTCGTCATAGGCTTAGGATACTTGCATGTCATTATTGGCTTGATCTTAGGCGGAGTCATCGCTGCACCGATTGCGGCGCGTTTAGCGAATAAACTTCCTGTTAAAACCATGATGATTTTGGTAGGAATCGTTATAATCATCGTCAGTCTACGTCAGATTATCTTAGGGGTTCCAAAATTTTTGTAGATATTTGCAATCAATTGTCACGACAGGCTAATGATTGTTACTACGCAAACACTTTTAGAGAAGTTTTTATCCTCCACAGGAGTATCAACTGATACCCGCAACATCCAAGCTGGCAACCTATTTTTTGCCCTCAAAGGCCCTAATTTTAATGCCAATGCGATGGCAGTGAAAGCTTTGGACAAAGGTGCACAATATGCCATTATCGATGATGCAGATTATTTAGCTGGAGAAAGAACTTTGCTTGTTGAAGATGGACTATTGTCCTTACAAGCACTAGCAACAGCTTATCGTCAGACGCTATCAATTCCAATTATCGGATTAACTGGTTCGAATGGAAAGACAACAACGAAAGAATTGATTTTCTCTGTCTTATCCCAAAAATACCATTGCTTCGCCACCAGCGGAAACTTAAACAACCATATTGGAGTTCCGCTTTCCGTATTATCGATTAAAATAGAACACGAAATAGCGGTCATTGAAATGGGAGCTAATAAGCAAGGAGATATCCGTGAATTAGTCCATATTGCGCAGCCAACACACGGTTTAATTACTAATATCGGAAAGGCACATTTAGAAGGTTTTGGTGGAATAGAGGGAGTTCGAAAGGGGAAAGGCGAGTTATTCGACTTTCTAAATACCTCAGGTGGTATTACTTTTTTACCTCAGCAAGCTGGGCCAGTTC
>CAIVPV010000139.1 GCA_903907915.1 uncultured Cytophagaceae bacterium | reverse complement strand
TGGGAAGAGGCGCTGGAGAATTTTAATACGAGCATTTCGCTAGATCCTTCTTCTCGCGCGGCGACGTTTTACTTCTACCGCACTGCCGTGAAAGCAAAACTAAAAGACCTTTCTGGCGCGTGTGAAGACCTCAAGAAGGCCCAAGAACTCAACCCGACAGAGGCAGAGAACTACGAGAGCTACTTCGCGGAAACGGCGGAGTTTGAGGAGTTTTATGGGTATTGCTTTCCGGGGGTTTAGGGGGGCATTTACATTTGAACTATTCGGGAATCCCGAATAGTTCATTTTTAAATAGACTCAAACTCCTCCGCAATCATCCATTTCTCCCGCAGACGAAAGGCCGGAATCGTTTGCCTTTTGGCCTTATTCGCAGCCACATTCAGTTTAATGGCATTTTTAGTTGCCCATTTAGATAGAGGAATGATCTTTTTTGCGGTCAGAATGGTGATACGTTTGTGCAATGTTTCCTGCAAAAGCAAAGCGAACAATTTAGAGAAACCATCTGATTTCATCGTAGTTTGAAACCGAGCAAATAACGGATAGTATTCCGTGTGCTTGCTTTTGTTTGGTATGATAATGGGAGGAAATCCCGCCTTCACTAGCTGTAGGTTAATCAGCACCCTCCCCATACGTCCATTCCCGTCCACAAAAGGGTGAATGGTTTCAAATTCGGCATGAAAGTCTGCAATTGCGTCTAAAAAATAGTTGGTTTTATCTTTTTTAAACCTATCCACTAATTCCTCCATAAGTGTCGCCACAAAAGCTGGATTAGCCCCTAAATGGTTGCCCACTCGCACCCATTCTTTACCAATTCTAAATCTGCCAGCAATTTTATCATCGATGTGACTGAGCAAGATTTTATGCCAACTTAAAATGAGTTTGAGGCTTAAAGCTGCCTTGCTTTTCTCCACAACCGTTTCTGTCAGTATGGCCAAATTTTTCGCTTCATACACTTCCCTCACCTGCACATTTCGGCCTAAAATACCACCCGAAAGAATGATTTCTGTATCCTCTAAACTAAGGGTGGAATTTTCAATGGCATTTGAGTTATAGACCAACTCTGGAATTTCAGCCAGGGCAATCTCTTTTAACAAACGCTCATTGCCCTTTATTAAGCTTTCGTACTGCTTTCGCAATGCTTCAATCTTATCTTTTGTGGCTTGGTTGATCATGTTGAGCTTAGTAACTTACCGTGAAAAAGTGTGTAAATATACAACTTTTCACGGTAAGTTGGAAAGGGTTTGCTTGCTGGTTTGCTTTTAAAATTTCAGACAAATAGGGTCAAAACCTGGTAGTTAACACCTTACCTTTTGCTTTTTTTGCCTGTTTTTGGTAAATTAAAATATATCACAATAGTACCATGGAACATCAGAAAAGACTTTTTTCAATCGACAATGAAAACATTCGTGTGACGATTAACCTAGGCTCTACGAACTGAATCAGGTGCCCTTAGGCAATAAAAAGAAACTAATATCAGCATTAGCCAAATTCCTGTCTGACAACAAGGCCTATTCGCTATTCCATGATTACCTGAAAGAAAATAATATTCCATTTACCTGTTTTAGTTATTAGAAAAGATATGTTAAAAAAAGCAATTGAAATCGCAACAGAAGCGCACAAAGGTGCAACTGACAAATATGGCTCACCCTATATAAACCATGTCACCAGAGTGATGAATCTAGGAGCTACTGAAGAAGAAAAGATCGTAGGAGTACTTCACGATGTAGTGGAAGACACTCACTGGACATTTGAGAAACTAGAGGTAGAAGGATTTTCTACTGAGGTAATCGCAGCATTGAAATGCGTTACTAAGATATCAGAGGAAGAGGATTATGAAGAATTCACTGTTCGAGTTTCGAAAAACCCATTGGCCGTGAAAGTCAAGATTAATGACCTAACGGACAATATGGATATCAAGAGAATTCCACAGTTGACTGAAAAAGATTTGACTAGGTTGATGAAGTATCACAAGGCTTATCGGTTTTTGACTTCTA
>CAIVPV010000138.1 GCA_903907915.1 uncultured Cytophagaceae bacterium | reverse complement strand
AAGGATCCGTATGCGATTTGGCTTTCTGAAATCATCTTACAGCAGACCCGCGTAGCACAGGGTTTACCTTATTATCAACGATTACTAGCCGCATTCCCTAGCGTTCGCGATTTAGCAGAGGCTGAGGAGGCCACGTTGCTTCGCTTGTGGCAGGGTTTAGGCTATTACTCCCGAGCTCGAAATTTGCAGAAGGCCGCCCAGATGGTTATGCGGGATTTTAAGGGCTCGTTCCCGCAAACTTACGATGAGATCATTTTGCTTCCGGGTGTAGGTCCCTATACCGCCGCGGCGATTGCGTCTTTTGCTTTTGATGAGGCCAAAGCCGTAGTGGATGGCAATGTTTTCCGCGTGCTTTCCCGTGTCTTTGCTGTGGAAACGGATATTACGTCTTCGGCTGCTCGTGGTGTTTTTACTTCCCTCGCTCAATCGTTAATCCCTGCTCAGGATCCAGCAGGGTTCAATCAGGCGATCATGGAATTTGGGGCTTTGCAATGTACACCGGCGCCGAATTGTTCGGTATGTCCGTTGGCTGTTTTTTGTCAGTCAAATAAGGAGCATCGGGTCGCTGATTTCCCGGTGAAATCGAAGAAGACGAAGGTAAAAGAGATACAGATGGACTACTTGGTCATCGAACAAAATGGACTGCTTTTAGTGCGAGAACGTGCCGAAAACAGCATTTGGAAAGGTTTGTGGGAGTTCTATTTAATCGAAAATGAGACCGAATGGCCCACCTTTCCACGCAAGGCACTGAAGTCCCCGCCAGTGCATCTTTTAAGTCACCGAAAAATCAAATGCCATGCTTGGCATGTTCAAGTTCCTGATAATTTTGTCCTGGCGATACCGGAAGGATACGTCTGGATGAGCCCCTCAGACTTCGAGAGCAAAGGAAAATCAGTTTTGCTTTTGAACCTAATAACTGATAATTTAGATTGTCCTATTTTACAAGACATTTCGCCCACGTACCTTTAGGCAATGCAAGGAGCCTTGCTGAGCTAACCATTTAAAAAACAAATCATTATGGCTGGAGTAAACAAAGTTATTTTACTAGGAAATTTAGGTGCTGACCCAGAAGTTCGCGCACTACCTAGCGGCGTGAAAGTGGCGAATATTAACATCGCTACCTCTGAATCCTATACGGGTAAAGATGGACAACGAGTAGATCAAACGGAATGGCATCGCGTGGAGCTTTGGGATAACTTAGCTAATATCGCGGAACAATACCTGAAAAAAGGAAATCAAGTCTACATCGAAGGAAAAATTCGTTCCGAAGAGTGGCAAGACAAAAATGGCGCAACCGTACGCGGTTATAAAGTACGAGCTACCTCTATTAATTTAATCGGCGGGCGTAATGAAGGTGCGCCAGCGTCAGCTGGGGCAGCGGAAAGACCTAAGCCAGAAGCGGTTCTAGCTGGGGAGGCGAAAAGCGATCCATTCCCGCCGATGATGGAAGAAGGGGACGATCTGCCATTTTAATTTTTTGATACAAAAAAGGGGATATCGCATTTCGTATTCCCTTTTTTGTAAATTTGCATTGATAAGTTCACCCCCTATATGGACCCAGACCCCTTACCCAATCTTTTATTACTCGCTTTGGAGCCTTCCATTAACGTGAGTTCAATTGCGCTTATTTCCTTCATTTTAGTAGCCCTATTGTTTCTGTCAGCTGTTTTAGCGGGTTCAGAGGTAGCCTTCTTTTCGCTCAATGCAGACCAACGTATTAGCCTTAGAGAGAGTGAAATAAGTAGTGAGAAAGCGGTGAGTCATTTACTCGATAAACCACAGCAATTATTAGCTACTTTGTTGATTTCCATCAACTTTGTCAATATTATTTTCATTACGTTGGCTAATTATTTAACCTCCTTGATACTGGGACAACAGTCCATGGAGACTTTAGTGGTGACTTTGTTTTTGTTATTTGGGGTGACGTTTATCATTACGTTTTTTGGGGAATTAATTCCCAAAGTATGGGCCCAGCAAAACAATGTCAATTTCGCGCGATACTCTGCCCCTTTAATTAGTTTCCTAAGTTTTGTGTTTTCGCCATTATCGAAAGCATTGCTGGGTATTTCGGGTTTGATCGAGAAGCGGGTGAAGAAGAAATCCTATACCTTAACGTCTGAAGAATTACACCAAGCGCTAGAGATTACGACGGATGAGACGACGACGGATCAGGAAAAAGATATTCTTCGGGGGATTCTGAATTTTGGGAATATTTCCGTTAAATCGGTGATGCAGGCAAGGCGAGAGATCGTGGCTTTCGATACCAGCATGAATTTTCACGAATTAATGGACCTCATTAATAAGAATGGCTATTCTCGTGTACCTGTTTACAAGGAGACGATCGATAAGATCGAGGGAATTCTGTATATTAAAGACTTATTGAAACACATCGATCAAGATGAGAGTTTCGACTGGATGCCCCTTTTGCATAGCCCTTTCTTTGTTCCAGAAAACAAGAAAATCGATGATTT
>CAIVPV010000137.1 GCA_903907915.1 uncultured Cytophagaceae bacterium | reverse complement strand
TTAGGAGCCGATTTTATTTATACAGGCAAGCAGACGCTTGATTTTATGTTACCTAATGGTTTGCGCCAAATTCAAGATTCGTCTGTTTATCAGGCCTCTGATTTTGTTTATCCTTTATTTACCTATTCGGATTTTGAAACGGCAACCGTAAAGCACCCAGTTTTAAATTTTGTTGCAGTAGAGGCAGCCGAATTACTAGGGGGGGCGGATTCATTTGATCAAACGTGCGTGATAGTTTTGAAATCAACCAATGCACATCAAATGCCAGCGATTCGTCGCGCTTTTTTCTATTTGATGGATAAAGGCATTGTGAATCCGGTGATTATTCACTTAAATTATTCCGCCATTTCGGATGATCAATTTCAATTGTTTGCTCCTACTGATGGAGGAGCCCTATTTATTGATGGTTTTGGAGATGGGCTTTTGTTAAGTTTGAATCAGGCTAAAAACAAAGAGGCCTTGTGTAATGCGACGAATTTTGGGACGCTTCAAGCGAGTAGAATGCGTATATCTAAGACAGAATATATTTCTTGTCCTTCTTGTGGCCGAACCTTATTTGACCTACAAGAAACGACCGCTCTGATTCGCCAAAAAACCGATCACCTGAAAGGTGTCAAAATAGGTATCATGGGATGCATTGTAAATGGACCAGGTGAAATGGCTGATGCCGATTATGGCTATGTAGGAATCGGAAAAGATAAGATTGCGCTTTATAAGGGTCAGGATGTCGTTAAAAAGTCCGTTCCTGCGGATTCAGCAGTAGATGAATTAATTCAATTAATTAAAGAACATGGGGACTGGCGTGAGCCGTCTGTAAACGAATAGAAAAATGAGCAGATTAAGAGAACAATTTAAGGTGGGTGAAGTATTTACGTATTTCGTTCGTATCTTCAAGAAACCTAAGCCAGGTGCACCCTCTAATTTTAATATTCGTGCGATGCATACGATTAACAAGATATCTATCTTGATGTTTATCATTTGCTTACTTGTGATGACTTACCGCGCCTTTATTCGCTAAATTATTTCGTCCCGTAAAGGCACCAATTGGATTTAGCCTTTTTCAAAGCGCTGGCGTCTTTTGTTTTCCCCTTCACGTAATCACAAAGGAATTGATTTTCTTTAGGGCCTAAAGCCCCTGGCATCGAATTGATGAGTTCATCGATTACCTTCATTGCTTGCGAAGCGTTTCGCTGTTTAAACAACATATCAGATTCCACCATCCAGGTTCTACGAACGATGCTAGATCGATCTAGTCCCGTTTTAGCCATTTGTGATTTAAGTTTCATCATACCAGCTTCGCCTAATTTAGATGAGCGGGAGCTGGTTAAAGTGATTTGGAAGATATTCTCATAAATCATCCGAACCACCGATGGATCGAATAGGGAATTATAATAGTTCAGATTACGAATAAAATAATCAAATAATCGATTATCGTGGCTCATTAAAGCCACTTGCATTAAATTAAAGGTAGATTGCGAGCTATATTGCGCAGGTTTCAATAAGGCTATATAGGCATTCATCGCCTTGATATTAGCCAAAGTATCACCCGTAATCCGGGCAAACTGTGCATAATTTATTAACATACCAGGATTCTTTTCTCCCGCCGCTAGACGTTTCGGAAATTGGGACGCTTGCTCAGCAGGATTGGCGGCCTTTGAGCCTATCCCGTTTACCATGGTTACCGTATTGTCTTTCTCCCCAAATATCCGCGCCTGAACGATTTTCATCGATTTAGGCTCGAAGAATACGAAGGTAGGTGTTGCATTAAGTATAATACCGGCTTGCTTTAAAGTCATTTGATTCGCAGGATTGCGAATATCTAATTGATAATTAACGAAATTTTTATTGTAAAAAGCTCCCACCTCAGCTTGAGTAAATACCCCTTTAAAAGAATTGCAAATATGGCAATCTGGGGCATAGATCTCCATGAAGAGCAATTTGTTTTGCTTAATAGCGGCAGCTCTTGCTTCTTGCAAGGAGTTTACCTGTAAAAAATCTATCCCTTGAGCAACACTAAAAAAAGGTAAAAGCAGAGTTAGTAGAATGTATTTCATTAGTTGGTGCCTTTTTCAGCAGCTACGATTTCTTTTTGTAAATGAGATGATAAGGTTCGACAAACGGATTCTAACTCTTGTGCGAAGAAATTATCCCCTGTTGCTTGCAATGACGCATCAGCTACGGTGCCCACTATTTCGATAAAAAACCTTTTCATATCTAACACTTCCATGTCTTTTGTCCAAAGTGGCAAAGTCAAGGTTCCCTTGTGATACGGATCCCAAGTAGCTACTAAAATGGCCTTGGTTTCTTCGATGCCTTCGTTCGGATTATCGGTAGCTGACCAAGAGATTTGCTCTGGGATATTTTGATCGTCTAATTGTATCTTAAAATTGATTTCAGAATGTTTCATGGATGTAAAATTAATCGTATTTTCGTATAAATTAAGGAAATTAATGGTTAGGGCTGAAATTATTACCATTGGAGATGAGATTCTATACGGGCAAATCCTGGATACTAACACGCAATGGATCAGTCTTGAATTAGACAAATTAGGTATAAAAACAGTACGGAAATCTTCCGTAGGTGATCAAAAATCAGAAATTCTTCAGATACTTAACGAAGCGTCGCAGCGTGCGGATGTTGTTTTTATCACAGGTGGTTTAGGCCCTACGAAGGATGATTTGACTAAAAAGATCTTGGCAGAATATTTTGGTTGTGACCTTCAAATGCATCCAGAGGCCCTACAAGATGTCACGGAATTCTTTTCGAAGCGTGGACGCGAATTATCTGATATTAATCGGGATCAAGCTTTATTACCTACTAAAGCAGAATTTATACGTAATAGTCAAGGTACTGCTCCGGGAATGTGGTTTAATGAAAAAGGGGTTATTTGGGTTTCTATGCCTGGTGTTCCGTATGAAATGAAATCAATAATGGAGCAGGAGGTGCTTCCTCGCTTAGTAAAGCATTTTAAAACGCCTATCATTTTTCACAAGGTTATCAAAACGGTTGGAATAGGTGAATCCTATTTGTCTGATCTCATTGAAAGCTGGGAATTACAATTGCCGGAACATATTAAATTAGCTTATTTACCCTCTATGGGTATTGTAAAGTTACGTTTAACCGCTGTTGGTGAAGATTTGGATGTATTGAAGTCTGACGTGGAGGTTGAATTGCAGAAAGTACATCCGTTGATAAAGTCCTATATTTTTGGATATGAAAAAGATGAGTTAGCGGAGGTAGTAGGACGATTATTAAGTGAGAATAAGGCGACTATAGCTGTGGCGGAGAGTTGCACCGGTGGTTATTTAGCTCATCAATTTACCCAAAATTCTGGCTCATCAGCCTATTTTCTAGGCGGTATACTCTCCTATGCAAATCAGGTGAAGATGGATCAACTCGGTGTTTCATCAGAAATTCTGAACACTACAGGAGCGGTATCGGAAGAATGCATCAAAGCTATGGCTTTAGGTGTTCAACAAAGACTAGGATCTACCTATGCTTTGGCTACTTCCGGTATCGCAGGTCCTGATGGCGGAACGGAAGAGAAACCAGTGGGTACAGTTTGGATAGCCCTCGCTCATGAAAACGGAGTCATTACTAGAAAGTTAACTTTAGGAGGAACACGCATGCAGAATATTTACTTAAGTTCTTTAGCTTGTGTAAATTTGCTACGTAAATATTTATTAAACGATTTAACCTAAGCCTATGGCCATTACAGAGGTTATTATGCCCAAAATGGGTGAAAGTATCATGGAGGCAACTGTTTTAAATTGGTTAAAACAGCCAGGTGACTACGTGGAAGCAGATGAATTTATTTTAGAGGTCGCTACCGATAAGATAGATACGGAGGTTCCTTCCCCAGTGGCGGGTTATATGCAATCTATATTAATTCCTGTAGGCTCAGTCGCTACGATTGGTAAAGCTATCTGTATAATTGATGCGGTATCAACGGGTAGCCCTACTACAGCGGAAACTTTTTCGCTGGATGATGACATTAGTTCATTAGTCGATGTGAGTTTAGGATCCACTGAATTGAGTACGGAGAAATCGAATAATCCGTGGATATCACCTTTGATTAAGCAGATTTGTCAGTCAGAGAATGTGTCCCAAAGAGAACTAATGGAGATTCCTGGTTCTGGTTTAGATGGCCGTATTACGAAAAAGGATGTACTTAATTACATAGCGGTTCGTAATTCAAAGCGTATTATTTCATCTGGTACTTTGAGTCAAGGTGCAGGAATGCGTCTTCCAGGTGACGAGGTAATCGAAATGGATCGCATGCGGAAGATGATTTCAGAGCGCATGTTAGATTCTAAACGTATCGCTCCTCACGTTACGTCTTTCCTTGAAGCAGATGTTACTAATATGGTGAACTGGCGAACTAAGGTTAAGCAAAGTTTTCAGGATAAACACAAGGAGGCGCTGACATTTACGCCACTCCTATTTATGGCCACAGCCATGGCCATAAAAGACTTTCCTGGAATGATTATCTCCGTAGAAGGTAATTATATAGTGCAACATGCCCAAATTAACATCGGTATGGCAGTCGCATTGCCTACTGGTAATTTAATTGTTCCTGTGATTCACGAAGTGGATAAATTGACTTTAACCGAATTAACCCAAAAGGTAAATGATCTTTCTGCGCGCGCTAGAGCAAATAAATTAAAGCCAGCGGACTTAGAGGGTGGAACTTTTACCATTTCTAATATAGGTGGTTTTGGCAATTTAATGGGCACACCCATTATCGTGCAGCCACAAGTTGGGATCTTAGCTTTTGGTATGATTGAAAAGAAGCCGGCGGTTATTACGAATGAAAAGGGTGAAGAGGTGATTGCGATTCGTCAAAAGATGTTCATCTCACATTCATATGATCACCGTGTCGTGGATGGTTCGCTTGGTGGAGGATTTGTCAAACGCGTCTCTGACTATTTAGAGAAGTTTAGTTTAGATACACAGATATAAAAAAAAGAGCCTCGATTGAGGCTCTTTTCATTTATAAGATGGCTATTAAAACTTAGCATCATCTGGTTTTACATTCGGACGAATGATTTTCAACAGGGTCAATAATTTAATCAAAGGATACGTTGGGTCGAATTCGAACCATTTCGTCGCGAAGTTAACGCGATTAGGTAGTTTATGGTGGTTGTTTTGGAACAACTCGCCCATCATGAGTACGTCAAAGATTAAAGAATTTTTTGATTGATCGTGGTTATCATAGTTTTGGTAGCCATATTTATGACCTGACCAGTTAACAATCGCTCCGTGAACAGGTCCCATTAAAAAGTGAACCGGTAATAAGAAGAAGAATGCCCAGTGCATATCAAAGTAGATAAATCCGACCACATATAAAGAGACGTAGGCTACTCCCCAACCAATGCGAGATATCCAGGAATCGCCAATTTTTTCGATGGTTTTCGACACCGGGTATTGATGTTCAAAGCGCTCCTCTACCTCATGCTTTCTATTTAGCACCGCATTATAAATGTCTTTGGTTTTCCACATCATCGTGAAAACATTGCTAAAAAACATAGGAGAATGTGGGTCTCTCTTGGTGTCGGAGAACGCGTGGTGCATTCTATGTAAAATCGCGTAAGCTCTTGGGCTTAAAAACGAAGAGCCTTGCGATAAATAAGTCAAGAAATAGAAGAATTTTTCCCAAAACTTGCTCATCAAAAACATCTTGTGAGCAGAATAACGGTGAAGGAAAAAAGTTTGGCTGAACAAAGAAACATACCAATGTATGAAGAAAGCCGGAAGTACTAATTGCATAATAGAAGGAGTAATTTTAATGTTTTAACAAAAGTACGACGCAATTGTTTCTAATTTAGGCTGCTTTTAAAGAATTATACTGATTTTAATCACTATTTAAGAGGTGTAATCCGTGACAAACGGCTATTCCAGCTGTTTCTGTGCGTAATATTGATTTTCCTAGACTAAAAGGTTTCCAGTTTTTATTTACTAATAATTCAGATTCCTCCGGTGTAAAGTCCCCTTCTGGACCTACAAGTACGTGATATTCCTGACCTTTCGCGGCTGTTTTAGCTAGCGAAGATACAGGAGGATTTGAAATGAAAGCGAACAATTTCTCAGCACCCTCTTTCACCGCAATATCCTTAAACACGTGTAAACCCGTTATTTCTGGTAAATACAGATTTTTTGATTGTTTAAGGGCCGAAATGGCTGTTTTTTCTAATCGTTGTAATTTGATTTCTTTCCGTTCTGAGTTTTTAGAGGCAAAAAAATGAATACCATGAATCCCAAATTCAACGCATTTTTCCACCATCCACTCCATTCGCTCCATCTGCTTCGTGGGGGCAACATAAAGTTGAATTTTATAGGCAGGTGTAGGTTCTGATTCAATTAGTTTTAAGCCGTTATAAGCTACTTTTTTCCCCTCAATAGAGCTGATTTTAGTTTCAAATTTAGATCCTCTCCCATCTAAAAGGTGTATCACCTCTCCTATTTTGAGACGTAAAACCCGTATAGCATGAAAGGATTCCTCTTCACTTAGAAAAGAGGAATCCTTTGCATTAGGAGCATAAAAAACAGCTATACTCATAAATTAATCTTCGTCCTCCTCCTCGTCATCTGAGTTAAAGGTATAAAGCGAGGGGTCTAGACTTAAAGTATTTCCGTTAAAGTCAATGATGAATTGCGTTAACATGTCGTCATCTAGAGCCGGAACGTATAAAGCAACTTCGATACTTACTCCATAATCAAACTCAGGATCGATTTCGATGTATTCCGCGACTTTGATCTCCTCGTTTTCTTCTAGATCTTCAATAACTTCTAAAATCAGCATTTCTACCTCTTCGTCTAACTCTTCATTAGGTTCATAGTTTTCATCCCGATTCTCTAAAGGAACATACAATGGGTATTGCTGAATAATTTCGCGTTCAGCTGCTTCATATAAGAGACTAGAATAATGTAATTGCAGTGTACAAACAATGGCATCATAAATAACCTCTTGTTTCTCATATTGACCCACAAATTGAATGTGAACCATTTCTCGCTCGTTTCCTGAAGGCAATTCTTCATCCAAAATATAGACGAAAGACCGATTGTCTTCTTGACACTGCTTTTTTAACGCTGCTATTTCTACCGGGTCAAAGCCTGGATTGGTGGTTTTAGACATGTTTTGCTTATTTGATTAACAATAATTCACGGTATTTAGGTAATGGCCACTCATCATCGTCAATGATTAGTTCTAATTTATCGACACTGTACCGAATCTCTTCGAAATAATTCTTCACTTTCGTGCTATATAAAACGGCTCTTCCTTCTAGATCTTCTATGTTATTCGCCTCTTTTCTAGCTTCCGTCATCTCATTTTGTAATCTAACAATGGAAGACGTGTATTCAGAGATTTTCTTGATCATCTCGATCGTAGGGGCAAAATATTGCGGGTCTATTCCGATTTCTTTTTGGCCTTTCACATTCTCCACTAATTGTGTCTGGTATTTCAAAGACGTGGAAACAATATGGTTAATGGCCATATCTCCGATTACGCGCGATTCAATTTGAATCTTCTTCACATAGTTTTCTAATTCAATCTCATGACGCGCATGCATCTCTTCTTTAGAATAAATTCCATGCTTAGTGAATAATTCGATGGATTCTGGACGCGCATAAACCGCTAATGCCTCTGGAGTGGTCTTTAAATTAGATAAACCACGGCGAGCAGCCTCTTCTACCCATTCATCAGAATAACCATTTCCTTCAAAACGGATGTTTTTAGACTCCTTCACATAGCGCTTTAACACTTCCATGATCGCTAATTCTTTCTTCACCCCTTTTTCTAATACTTCTTCTACCTCCTTGCGGAATTTGATTAATTGGTCTGCCACGATGGTATTTAATACCGTCATAGGGGCAGCTGAATTAGCAGATGAACCTACTGCGCGGAATTCAAATTTATTTCCCGTAAAGGCAAAAGGAGATGTTCTATTGCGATCCGTATTATCTAAGATCAACGATGGAATTTTATTGATACCTAATTTGAGGTATACATTATCTCCTTTTTCTAATTGAATCTCGTCTAGACCGTCCATGTTTTCCATGTCGTCCAAAACTTGGCTCATTGTACTACCTAGGAAAGCGGAAACAATAGCTGGAGGGGCTTCATTTGCACCTAAACGGTGCTCGTTGCCGGCAGATGCAATGGATGCGCGCAATAAATCAGCACGATCATGCACTGCTTTTACGGTATTGACAAAAAATGTCAAGAAGCGCAGGTTTTCTTTTGGTTTAGAAGATGGCGCTAATAAATTAATACCTGTATCCGTAGCTAATGCCCAGTTATTGTGCTTTCCGGATCCGTTAATTCCCGCAAATGGCTTTTCATGGAATAGAACCTTTAATTTATGTTTAGAGGCTACTTTAGCCATTAAATCCATTAATAGGGCATTGTGATCACAAGCTAAATTCGCTTCTTCAAACGTAGGCGCCACTTCAAATTGTGCAGGAGCTACCTCATTATGGCGTGTTCTAACAGGCATACCTAATTTAAGTGCCTCGATTTCGAAGTCAACCATGAAGGTATTCACTCGGGTTGGAATAGATCCAAAATAGTGATCTTCTAATTGTTGTCCTTTCGCTGGCGCGTGTCCGAAAACAGTACGTCCGGCCATGACTAAATCTGGTCTCGCATTAAATAAGGCTTCATCTACGACAAAATATTCTTGCTCAGCACCTAAAGTCGGAATGACTTTGTTCACGTCGCGATTAAAGAATTCCTTAATAACGGCTGTAGCGGCTTTATCAACTAATTCAATCGATTTTAATAAGGGAGTTTTATAATCTAATGCTTCTCCTGTATAGGAAACGAAGACAGATGGGATACATAAAGTAGCCGTTCCAGCCGCATTTTCCATGATAAAAGCGGGGGATGATGGATCCCAACCTGTATAACCACGCGCTTCAAAAGTAGAACGAATACCTCCATTCGGGAAAGAGGACGCATCTGGTTCTTGTTGAACTAGGGCTGATCCTTTAAACTTCTCCACCGCTTTCCCATTGCTTAAATCAATATCAAAAAAGGAGTCGTGTTTTTCTGCGGTAGTACCCGTTAATGGTTGAAACCAGTGTGTATAGTGTGTAGCTCCTTTCGAAATGGCCCATGATTTCATGGCAGCTGCTACTTCGTCAGCTGCGTCACGGTCTATTTTAGAACCAGTTTGGATAGCGGTATTTATCTTTAAATAGGCTTCTGGAGATAATAATGAGCGCATTACTTCATCACTGAAGGTCATGCTTCCATAATAATCAGATACTTTTTCCGTCGGTAATTTTACAGGTGTTACAGTACGGGATTGAGCCAATTCTAAGGCTTTAAAGCGAGTGATTGCCATTCTTTTTTTGATTTGTTTTCTTAAGTAAAAGTAACGAATTGTGATGGGATAAAAAATGAACAAAAAGGAAAATTAAGATTCATTTTTTTGAGTTTAATTTGGATTTTTGGAGTTTTCTCAAAAAGTGGGTTGTTTTTAGGTGTTTTTTTGGCTGAAACCCTTGTTTTTCTTAAAAAGTGGTATATTTTTGCTATACGAATTCCTAAAAAAGTATTTTTGTTTCAAAATCAAGTTTAAAAATCATGGCTAAATCAAAATTAGAGTACATTTGGTTAGATGGCTACAAGCCAACACAAAGTTTACGTTCTAAGACTAAAATTGAGAACAATTTTAGCGGAAAATTAGAAGACCTAGATATGTGGTCTTTCGATGGTTCTTCTACTCAACAAGCCGAAGGTGGTTCATCTGACTGTTTATTAAAGCCAGTTTATGTTTGTCCTGATCCAGCTCGTCGTGATGGTTATCTAGTTATGTGTGAAGTTTTGAATGCTGATGGAACTCCACATGAGTCTAATGGTCGTGCAACAATTGAAGATGATGATAATGATTTCTGGTTCGGATTTGAGCAAGAGTATTTCCTTTGGGATCCTGAAACAAATAAGCCTTTAGGTTTTCCAGCAAATGGATATCCAGAGCCACAAGGACCTTACTACTGTTCTGTAGGTGCAAAAAATGCCTATGGTCGTGAGATCATTGAAGAGCATTTAGACTTATGCATTGATGCTGGTTTAAATATTGAAGGTATTAACGCGGAGGTAGCTGCCGGACAATGGGAATTCCAAATGTTTGCTAAAGGAGCTAAACAAGCTGGTGATGAAATTTGGTTAGGTCGTTATATTTTAGAGCGTTTAGGCGAGAAATATGGTGTAGCTATTAACTGGCATTGCAAGCCTCTAGGTGAATTAGATTGGAATGGATCAGGTATGCATGCAAACTTCTCTAATACTATTTTACGTACAGCAGGAAATAAGGGTGCATATGACATTATCTGTCAATCATTCGCTCCATTTGTGAAAGAACACATCGAAGTGTATGGTGCTGACAACCACATGCGTTTAACAGGAAAGCACGAAACTGCTTCTATTCATGATTTTTCTTATGGAATCTCAGATCGTGGAGCTTCGATTCGTATTCCTATCGCAGCAGTAGAAAAAGGATGGAAAGGTTGGTTAGAAGACCGTCGTCCGAACTCAGCAGCAGATCCATATAAAGTGGCGGCTCGTATTATTAAGACGGTTAAAACAGCCAAAGTATAATACATTTATTAAGCATTTATATACTTTTATAGATAAAATGGCGGGTTTTCCCGCCATTTTTGTTTTACCTTTGTCACCTGATTTCAGGTATGAAAAAAGTCGCATTTTACACATTAGGTTGCAAGTTAAATTTTGCAGAATCTAGCTCTATCTCTCGGTCTTTAGAGCCCTTAGGTTTTGTTCGTGCTGAATTTCAAGATCAGCCGGATTTATTTGTGATTAATACCTGCAGTGTTACCGAACAAGCAGATAAGAAGTGTAAGAAAGTGGTTCGGGAAGCTAAAAAAGCAAATCCGTCATCCACTGTTGTTATAATTGGCTGTTATGCGCAATTAAAGCCAGACGAAATTGCAGCCATTCCAGGTGTTGATTTAGTCTTAGGTGCTAACGAAAAGTTTCAATTACCGGAGTTAATCCCCCCCTATTTAGATCGGGTTTCGAAAACTTTACCTAAGTTAATTGCCTCAGAAATTCGCTACGATTTAGATTATCATGCCTCCTATTCGCTTAATGACCGTACGCGTACATTTTTAAAGGTGCAGGATGGCTGTGATTATCCTTGTTCTTATTGTACGATACCTTTGGCTCGGGGGCAGTCGCGCTCAGATACGATTGAAAAGGTTTTGGGTTTAATAGAGGAGATTTCTGCCAAAGACGTAAAGGAAATTGTCCTTACCGGAGTGAATATCGGGGATTTTGGCATTCAAAATGGAAAACGAGTAGAGACATTTTTCCAGTTAGTTCAAGCCATCGAGGAGAAATCGTCTATTCAGCGTTTCCGAATTTCCTCCATCGAGCCTAATTTATTGACATCTGAAATGATTGCCTTTTTAGGCGCTTCGTCTAAGTTTGTCCCCCATTTTCATATTCCTTTGCAGTCTGGATCAAATGCTGTTCTACGATTAATGAAGCGTCGTTATCAACGTGAATTATATGTGGACCGCGTCTCCTCCATTAAATCAGTTATGCCTACTGCTTGTATTGGTGTAGACGTAATCGTGGGTCATCCCGGTGAAACTCCTGAATTGTTTTTAGAGACCTACGAATTCCTAAATTTATTAGACATCTCCTATTTACATGTTTTCCCCTATTCTGAGCGACCTAATACCTATGCTGTAGATATGAAGCCCAAAGTTGATGGCATGCAAAAAGCAGAGCGATCTAAGATGTTGCATATTCTTTCCGATAAAAAGCGTCGTGCTTTTTACGAGTCTCAGGCCGGTTTAAAAGGTCAGGTTTTGTTCGAAGAATCTGCTACGCCGGGCACTATGGAAGGTTTTTCTGAAAACTACGTTCGGGTGGTTGTGCCTTTTGATCCTTTGCAGATTAATACGGTTCAATATGTTCGTTACAAGAACTTGAATGAGACGGGTGAGATGTTGGGGGTGGTTTTAGAGTAAATTTCAAAGACCAAAGAGCAAAGTTCAAAGATTGTTTGATCTTTCTAACTATTTTTTCTCCTAATCTGAACTTTGCTCTTTGATCTTTGTTTTTTGTTTTTGATCAACGATCAAAAACAAAAAAGTCGAAAGCTAGTAGCCTCCGACTTTTTGATTGAAACAAAACCACAAGAACCATTACTTGCGGCTCTATTGTGTTGAATTATTCTGCTAACGACTCATCGTGTTGCGAGATATCCAAACCTAATCTTTCTTCTTCCTCGTTTACACGTAAAGGGATTATTTTATCCGTGATAACTAAAAGGATATAAGATGCGCCAAAAGCAAAGGCCGAAACGATTGCTAAAGCCAATAAGTGCTTTAAGAATAATGAGGTTTCACCGTAGAACAAGCCTTGTTCAGCTACTGCCGCATTAACAGCTGAGGTTGCGAAGATACCAGTCATTAACATACCTACCATTCCACCAATACCGTGGCAAGGGAATACGTCTAATGTATCATCTAAGTTAGAGCTCGCTCTCCAGTGTGCTGCAATGTTAGAAATAATCGCGGCAACCACACCGATGAAAATCGCTACAGGTACGGTTACGAATCCAGATGCTGGAGTAATGGCTACTAAACCTACAACCGCACCGATACAAAAACCTAAGGCAGATACTTTCTTACCACGAGTTACATCAAATAAGATCCAAGATAAACCAGCAGCGGCTGCAGCCACGTGAGTAGTTGCGAAAGCTGTCACAGCTAATCCGTTTGCTCCTACCGCAGAACCTGCGTTGAAACCAAACCATCCAAACCATAATAAACCTGTTCCTAATAATACGTAAGGAATGTTTGCTGGAGGCAAGATATTAGACTCGATATGAGACTTACGACGACGTAAGTATAAAGCACCTGCTAATGCAGCCCAACCTGCAGACATGTGAACAACTGTTCCACCGGCAAAATCCAAAACACCTAAGTTGAATAAGAATCCATCTGGGTGCCACGTCCAGTGTGCTAATGGAGCGTAAACCGCTACACAGAAAAGGACCATGAATAAAACGAAGGCACGGAAGTTAATACGTTCAGCTAAAGCACCAGAAATAAGCGCAGGAGTGATAACGGCAAACTTCATTTGGAAAAATGCAAATAAAGCGAAAGGAATAGTAAACTTTAATTGATCAGAAGATCCTAAAGCAAGTTTGTGATCAAAAACACCATTGAACATGAAGAATGTTCTAGGGTCTCCAATCCAGCCTCCTAAAGAGTCACCAAATGCTAAAGAGAAACCGAATACAATCCAAATCACCGAGATAACTCCCATCGCAATAAACGATTGCAACATAGTCGAAATCACATTCTTGTGATTTACCATTCCACCATAAAAATAGGCTAAGCCAGGTGTCATTAATAATACTAAGCCAGAAGCTACAATCATCCAGGCCGTATCGCCCGTGTCAAGACCATCTGTAGGCATGGTGCCTGGAACAGATGTGGTAAAGAGTGCAAGGATGGCTATAGCTAATAAAACTAATAACGGGATCCAGGTAGGTTTTTGAGTCGTCATATAATTAAATGTTAAGTGTGAATAAATTAAAACTTATAGATGAAGTGCAATCCTAAGGTTGTTTGTGATTTTTGATCTTTTCCATCACCGTCTACGAATTGAGCTGAATGGTATGAATCAGATCGTAATTCTGGTTTGATCAATAAGTGACCTTCTGCAGCTGTGAATGTAGCCGTTAGGGTAAGAGAACTTACGTCTGTTCCAGTACCATCCGCTTTACGTAAAGCTCGCGCACCTGATGTATTATCAAAAACTTCGTAGCGACCTCCTAAGCTAAATTTATCAGTGAATGCATAGTTAGAGTATAAAGCCACTCCACCCCATGATTTGCTATTTCCTACAGATCCGCCAC
>CAIVPV010000136.1 GCA_903907915.1 uncultured Cytophagaceae bacterium | reverse complement strand
ATTAATTCATATCGTTCGGGAATGATGCAAATCTGGCGGATGAAGGCGGATGGATCGGATCCGGAGCAGATGACTTTCGATGCGCATTCGAATTGGTTTGCGCACATTGCCCCTAATAATAAGGTGGCGACTATTATTACCTATATGGAGGACCAAAAGCAGTCCCATCCCTTTGGCCATCAAGTAAAGCTGCGTTTGTTGAATCTGAAAACGAAAGAAGTAAAGGATTTAACGGAGGAGTTTTATGGGGGACAAGGAACGATTAATGTGCCTTCATGGAGTCCAAATGGCAAGAAATTCGCCTACGTGCGGTATGCTTTGGAAGATTTGTAAAAAGGAAGTAAATTCACAAAAAACCTATTGGAATATGAACAAAGATAGTCAAGCTTCGAGACGGAAGTTTTTACAACAAATTGGAGCCACTAGCCTCGTGGCAGCGTCCTCCCCATTTGCCTCTTTAGGCGCTCAGCAAAAAGCAGAGGAACGTATTTTAACCTATGAAAAACGCATTTCGGTAGGCGAAAAGATTCGCTTAGGAGTGATTGGTTTTGGGGTACAAGGTCACTTTGACTTAGCCTCTGCACTGAAAGTTCCGGGGGTGGAATTAGCGGGAATCTGTGATTTATACACGGGCCGCATCGAAAATGCAAAGGAACTATACGGTAAGGATTTATATACGACACGTAATTACAAAGAATTATTAGATCGTTCGGACATCGATGCGGTGATCATCGCAACACATGATGTGTGGCACTCGCGGATTACGATCGATGCTTTGGCAAAAGGCAAACATGTCTATTGCGAAAAGCCGATGGTCTATAAAATAGACGAGGGACAGAAGGTCATTAATGCTCAAAAGAAGTACGGAAAAGTACTACAAGTAGGCTCTCAACGTGTTAGCAGCATCGGTTTAGCGAAAGCGAAAGAGATGTTAGCCGCCGGCGAGATTGGAAAATTAAACATGGTGAACGCGGTTTATGATCGCCAAAGCTCCATCGGTGCCTGGGAATATACCATTCCTAAAGATGCAGACGCGTCTACGTGTGATTGGAATCGCTTCATCGAAGCTACGGCTAAGATGGAATTTGACGCGAAGAAATTCTTCTGGTGGCGTGCCTTCAAAGAGGTAGGAACTGGCGTAGCGGGGGATTTATTCATCCACTTGTTGTCAGGAACTCACTTTATGACAAATTCGAAGGGTCCAGAAACGATTTTCTCTACGGGCCAATTTAGTCATTGGAACGATGGTCGTAACCTGCCTGATGTCATGTCTGGCGTCATGCAATATGGAAACACGCCAGAGCATCCAGCCTTCCAACTAACCTTGCAAGTCAACTTTATCAGCGGAACGGGTGGCCAAGAGGTGACTCGTTTGATCGGTTCTGAGGGTGTGATGGACGTGAAAGGAAATACGATTACGGTGAAACATAGTCTTTTGCCAGAAGCGCCAGGTTTTGGTGGATATGATTCGGTATTTACATTCCCTAAAAGCATGCAAGAAGAGATGACTCGCGAATACAATGCGAAATGGACTGAAGCGCAACGCAAACGTCCGTTAAAAGAGGATGTAATTTACAAAGCGCCTCCGGGATATGATGAGCACGTGGATCACTTTACACACTTCTTTGATGCGATCCGTAATGGTACATCGGTAGTGGAAGATGCAACTTTCGGATTTAGAGCGGCGGCACCAGCCCTTTCTTGTAACGATAGTTATTTCAGTAAGAAAATCATTCATTGGGATCCAGTGAATATGAAGTTGAAATAGGATGAAAAAAATTGTTGTTTGGGCCTTTATCTGTGTTTTTAGTCATACGCTCGTAGGCCAAAAGCTTCCAATTAAGCGCCCAAACATCATTTTCATCATGTCAGATGACCATGCTTATCAGGCCATTTCGGCCTATGATCAGCGCTTGCTTTCTACCCCCAATATCGATCGCATTGCGAAAAGTGGGATCTTGTTTACGAATGCTTCCGTAACCAATTCCATCTGCGCTCCTAGTCGAGCGACAATTCTGACGGGGAAACATTCGCACTTAAATGGGAAAGTGGATAATCATTTTCCATTTGACACGACGAACGTGACCTTTCCTCAATTATTACAATCCAATGGCTACCAAACGGCCATGTTTGGCAAGCTGCATTTTGGTAATACACCGAAGGGCTTCGATCAATTTAAGATTCTTCCCGATCAGGGGAATTATTATAACCCTGATTTTATTACCAAAAACGAAGGCAATATCAAGGTCACGGGTTATGTGACGGATATTATCACCGATATGACGTTGGATTGGCTTAAAAAGGAGCGCTCACCTGAAAAGCCATTTATGCTCATGTATTTGCACAAAGCGCCACATCGTCCTTGGTTAATGGCAGAACGGCATTTGGATGAAATGACTCAGAAAACGTTTCCAGAACCGAAGACGCTCTTCGATGATTATGCTGGACGAACTTCGCCTGCTAAAGAGGCGGAGATGAATATTTTAACGAGTATGGGTTGGGCTGGGGATAATAAAATCTATCCTGCGGTATTGGATTCATTAAAAATTCCTGAAATCAGATCTGATAAGCAACGATTTAAAGCGGACATGGGTCGCTTAAATTCGAGTCAAAAAGCGAACTTTGACCGGGTCTATGATCGGATCAATGCGGAATTCAAGAAGGTTTATCCGAGTATGACGGATCAAGATAAGATGCGCTGGAAATTTCAGCGCTATATGCAAGATTATTTAGGCACTTTGCGTGCCGTGGATGAAAATGTGGGGCGCTTATTGGATTATTTGGAAGCCAATAAATTGATGGAAAACACGATCATCGTGTACACATCCGACCAAGGATTTTACTTAGGGGAACATGGCTGGTTCGATAAACGTTTTGTCTATGACGAGTCCTTTAAAACTCCTTTAATGATCTCTTGGCCGGGACATATTAAGGAAGGCCAGCGTTCTGATGCCTTGGTTCAAAACCTCGATTATGCACAAACATTTTTAGATGCAGCGGGTGTGCCGGCTCCTGCGGACATGCAAGGCCAAAGTTTAATCCCTCTAGTGACAGGCAAGCCCTGGAAGCGGGATGCGGTTTATTACCACTATTATGAGTATCCAGCAGAGCACATGGTGAATCGCCATTATGCGATTGTGACGAAGAAGTACAAGTTGATACATTATTATTTTAAGTCGGATGAATGGGAATTAATCGACCGCGAGAAGGATCCCATGGAAATGAAAAATGTGTATAATGATCCTGCTTATGCATCTATTCGCAAGGATTTGCATAAGCAATTAGATGCGCTTCGGGTAAAGTATAAAGACAATCCGGAGATTAGCCAGGGGTATATTGATCGCTTTTTGAAAGATGCGGCAAATGGAAAAGTGTATGGACTATCAAAGGAAAAAGCCGCAAAAATGAAGGCAAAGCGAAAGTAAAATGGAAGCCCTAATTATTGCCAATATCTCGAATCCCGCCGCATTAGAACAACTCTACCGCTCAAACCCTGCTGCTTTTGCTAGGGCTTTTGAAGCGGTTTATCCTCAAATATCCTCGCAGGTTTCGGCGCATATTTGGCGTGAACGATTAATTGTTTCGACTACTTCCTGGGGTTCGATGAGCGACTGGGTCGTAGTAGGTATTTTTGCGCTGTTAGCCGGATTTCTCATGCAGTTACCGGACATTTTTTCTATTTCGCATGACTATTATTTTCCCCGCAACATGTCCTTTATCGTGATGCCGGGGATAGGCGCTTATTTTGCTTACAAGCAAGGGATGTCGCTTCGTCAGCTTTTGGCACCTTTGGCAATTTTAGCCGCGTCTATTCTATTTATAAATCTATTACCTGAAAAAAGCACAACCTTGCTTTTAACTTGCCTTCATATCCCTATTTTAATTTGGTTAGTGGTGGGCTATATTTTTGCTGGATCTGATCCTGGGAAACGAATGGATTTTCTGCGTTACCACGGAGATTTAGTCGTGATGACTACCGTAATTGGATTAGCGGGAGGCTTATTTACCGCGTTGACGATCAATCTTTTTAATTTAATTCAGCTAAAAATCGAGGACTTTTATTTCCGTTATTTAGTCCTGTCGATTCTTCCGTCTGTGCCTCTTTTTGCTACCTTTTTAGTGCGCCAAAACGCCAGCTTAGTCAGCAAAATTTCTCCTGTCATCGCACGTATTTTCACCCCTTTAGTTACTTTGACCTTAGCCATATTCCTAGTGGCTATCATTTATTCTGGGAAAGACCCCTATAATGACCGCGAGTTTTTACTCCTATTTAACGGTGTGCTCATTGGAGTAATGGCCTTGATATTGTTTTCTTTAGGCGAGGCAACAAAGCAAAATGCGTCCCGCGTTCACCAGTATTTCTTATTTGCTCTAGCGGTATTAGCGATTATAGATAATGGCATTGCTTTGTCAGCCATTGGTTTCCGACTGGTGGAATTTGGTGTTACACCGAATCGCCTAGCGGTGCTAGGAAGCAATGCGCTCGTCATGGTGCACTTGATGATTACAACGCAGAAGCTATGGTCATTTCTAAAAGGAAATGAACGTATCGAAGCGGTAGAAAAAAGTTTGACGTCCTACCTTCCATTTTATGCCGTTTGGGCAGCGATTGTTAGCTTTGTATTCCCTCTATTATTTTAATTTTACCTCTATGAAAAAGCTCTTTTTATTCTTCTTTTTGGCAGCCTTTGCGGCTTCCGCACAAACTAAGCCGGCAGGGAAGCTCGATGCCTCTAAACCAGTTTTGGAACTAGAAGCGTCTTGTGGTTCGTGTAATTTTAAAATGCCTGGAAAGGAATGCTACCTCGCGGTTAAATACGAAGGGAAGGCCTATGCGGTCGAAGGCACGGGTCTAGACGATCACGGGGACGCCCATGAGGAGAAAGGATTTTGTATGGCAGTGCGTAAGGCCAAAGTTCAAGGCAACTTGAAAGGCGATAAATTCGTGGTAAGTTATTTCGAGCTTTTAAAGCCTTAGGTAACAATATACTTCCGCCCGATTCCGAACAAAATCGTATTCGCCAGCACAGCACATCCGAAAATGATGATCGCCATGGTGAAAGGAGTTCCATCAAATAGCAATCCGACTAAAGTAGCGCAAACTGCACCCCAAGCCATCTGAATGGAGCCTAGCATCGCAGACGCCGTTCCAGCACCTCGGTGAAAGGGACGCAAGGCAAGTGTCGCCACATTGGGGAAATTGAAACCTTGGCAACCCATAATCAGAAATAATAGAGCGATATTTAATTCCATCGAAAGTAAATCCAATTTAGCTAAAATAGATAAAATCAAACCCAGTATTAATTGCGTGGGTAAGGTCACTTTCAAAATTTGTAAACTCGAATACTTCTTCAAAACCACGCGATTCAATTGACTCGCCGAGATAATTCCGGAGGCAACAATCGCGAAAATGAATCCGAATTTGGACTCATCTACTCCATAATAAGTTAAAAAAGTTAATGGCGCCCCACTTACATAGGTAAAAATACTTCCTGCCCCTATCGCCCCGGTAAAGGCAAAAACGAGGTATTCTTTTTCTTTGAACAAGGCCTTGTAAGACGTTAAAATGGTCGTAATTCGAAACGGTCCTCCATGTTCCCGGTTGGTCTTTTCAGGTAACCAGGATTTGATCAAGAAGATGATGACTAATAAGATGAAGGCGAGAACTAAAAAGATAGCCTTCCAGCTTGCAATCGTTAATAATAAGCTTCCTAAAGAGGGGGCTAATATAGGAGAAACACCTAGGATCAAAATCATTAATGACATAACCTTGGGGCGTTCTTTTTCCTCAAAAGTCTCCCGAATCACCGCATTAGGGGCTACCATTCCCACGCTTCCACCTAAGGCTTGAAACAGTCGAAAAACAACTAACATTTCAACGGACGTGGAAAAGGCACAAGCAATTGAACTTAAGACGTAGATGGATAAACCGATGTAGAGTACGTTTTTGCGACCGAAATGATCTAATAGCGGGCCGCTGATTAATTGCCCTAAGCAAATACCGAAGAAGAAACTAGATAGCGTATAGCCCATTTCTTCTTGTGAGCAAATCAAAGCTAAAGCAATGTTTTTAAATGCTGGCAAATACATATCGATGGACAAAGGTCCAATGGCCGATAAGATTCCAAGAATTAAGATAATTTTCGTGCGGTTCGCAGAATTAGGCATTGTATAGAGGGGTATTTTTGAAGAGGCAAAGGTACGCCCTATGTTTGATAATTTTTGTATTTTAGCTCAATCTAATCCCTACTATATGAAGATCTTGTTTCTTTTCCTCGCCCTTTCATTTTCCCTTCTAGCCATCGATAAGCCGGCTTACGTTTTGTATAATGCTAAAGGCAAAAAGGTCGCCTATGAGAAAATGCTGAAAGACCTGCGTGGTCAAGACATAGTTCTAATAGGCGAATTGCACAATAATCCCATTAGTCATTGGTTGGAATTAGAAATCACACAAGCTTTAGCGGAACAGCGGCAACTTGTGCTAGGAGCGGAGATGTTTGAGCGAGATAATCAGCTAGCTTTAACTAATTATTTACAAGGAAAAATTACGGCGAAGGGATTGGATTCGTCGGCGAGGCTTTGGAAAAATTATAAGACCGATTATGCGCCATTAGTGAATTTTGCGAAAGAGAAGAACCTGCCTTTCATCGCTACGAATGTTCCTCGGAAATACGCAAGCCAGGTCTCCCGTTCAGGGTTTGAAAGTTTGGAAAAACTGACAGAAGAAGAGAAATCCTGGATCGCTCCTCAGCCTATCGCCTATGATGCGAATTTGCCTGGCTATCAAAAAATGTTAACAATGATGGGCGAGCACACATCGCCTAATATGCCGAAAGCGCAAGCGTTAAAAGACGCAACGATGGCGCACTTTCTCTTTTCGAACTGGACGCCCGGGTCACTTTTCATCCATTATAATGGTTCCTACCATTCCGAATACCACGAAGGAATTTCATGGTATTTGAAGCGCAACAAGGCGGATATAAAAATTGCCACCATCGCCACCGTTTCTCAAAAAGAGATTACTGCTTTGCTTCCTGAGCATCTGTTAAAGGCAGACTATATCATCTGTGTGGAAGAAGATATGACAGGAACGTATTAAAAAATGCAGGAAAACTGATCCCCTCCGGACTCCGGACTCATTTCCTACAGATTTCCTAAGCTCTGAAGTAGGACGCACTACTAGGATGAGCTGCCCTGATAATTCGTTACAAGCCCTTGTAATTCAGTGAAATTCTACATTCCTTGTGTAAAATTCTAAACCTACATGAAAAAATTAGCCGTATTATCTTTGGCGGGAATGCTGACGCTTTCTGTTTTGGCCTCCTTTCATTCCACGTCTTCTCGTACAACCTCTTTAGATACCCTGAAAATTCCGGACGGAGTTGATCCGAATGATGAAAACTGGAAAGGGATTGATTTAGCGCCTAAAGCCCCGGTGCAACCTTTGACCATCGATGAGCAGCTGAAGAAATTTTTACTGCCTGAGGGCTATAAAATGCAACCCGTTTTAACCGAGCCGCAGATTCAGCAGCCAGCGGAAATTGTGTTTGATGGGAATGGCCGGATGTATGTTTTGGAGTTAAGATCCTATATGTTAGATGCGGATTCCAAAAACGAGTTAGAACCTACCAGCCGTATTTCTCGCTGGGAAGACAAAGATAATGACGGAATTTACGAGACAGGAACGGCCTTCGTGGACGGTTTAATCTTCCCGCGTTTTGTTTTGCCTTATGGCAAAAATAGTGTGTTATCGATGGAATCTGATCAAGATAATATCTACAAATACACGGACACAAACGGCGATGGCAAAGCCGATAAAAAGGAGTTTTTCGCTAACAAATACGGACGTTCAGGAAACGTAGAGCACCAACAAGCTTTCTTGTTTTATGGAATGGATAACTGGTTATATTCAACCGTAAACGCTTTCCGAATCAGAGAAACTCCTACCGGAATTATTCGGGAGAAAACCGGGGCAAACCGTGCTCAATGGGGAATTACCCAAGATGACGACGGAAAATTATACTTCCAAGGTGGCGCGTCTGGCGTTCCGTCTCACTTCCAATTCCCGATTCAATACGGCAATTTTGAGGTGCCGAATGAGCTTGCACCAGGTTTCGTCGTTCCTTAT
>CAIVPV010000135.1 GCA_903907915.1 uncultured Cytophagaceae bacterium | reverse complement strand
GCATTGAATGCGGATACGAATTTAGTAAATCCAGTCAAGGACCGGCTGGGGCATGACTTCAGATATGCCTTAAACAGCGAAAAAATCAAATCTGAATTGGGCTGGAAGCATAGGCATATTTTGGAAGACGCTATTCAAGAATGCAATAAATGGTAGAGAAGTTCAAATGAATTTTTTTGATCTGGAATTAGTTTTTGTCCGGCTTGGCCCGAGAAAGAATTCCTATTTGAATAGTAATATAGTCAGATTAAGAAAGTTGTTTCCCGAACTTTCTATTTCAGTCATTGAGGATGAAGATTCGCGTAGAAATAGTAAGCAACTTCCAGGTGTGAATTATCATCTTTATGTAAATCAAAATGTTCGAAATTCCAAAAACGCAAAATCACACAAGTCTAAGCTTTTTAGAGAAGGTTTTTGGAATCTTACATCCGAGCGCCTTTTTGCCGTGCTTGATTACAAGACTTCAAACCCGGGAAAGTCCGTCCTTCATATTGAGTCAGACGTTCTATTGTTTCCAAATTTCCCATTTGCTGATTTCGTTGAACTGAAATCAATTTCTTGGTGTTGCTTTAATGAATCTAAGGATGTCGCCTCGCTGTTCTACTTACCTGCCAATTCAGACGTTTCTTGGCTAAAGTCAGAACTGCAAAGTGAATTTGTTCAAAATTCGGAAGCGACAGATATGACTGCTCTGAGCAAAATTTCTCGACAAAACATGGACAAAGTTCGTATATTTCCATCCCTCAGCTCCCTGAGTATCAGTCAAATGACCAACCCCAGAAACCTAAATGTGCTCAATAATTTAGATCGATTGATGCAATTAGAAAGTCACTTTTCTGGAATCTTTGATCCTGCTGCTATCGGGATGTGGCTTTGTGGAATGGACCCAGAAAACCATCATGGCAAGTTGTTGCTTCACGATAAAACAATGCTTGAAAATGGCGATAGTTTTGTTAATCCATCCGCCTTAAGTTATAAACTTGATTCAGCGGGCAATCTCTATTTCATGAATAAAGAAAGCTCGATTCCGATTTACAATTTACATGTGCACTCAAAAAATCGAAAAATTCTTTCCGCCCACTGGATTCCTGAACTCAAAAAATACATTGAAATGGCATTGACACCAGAGCCAATTACTAGGAAAAATTTGGGAATTTTCTGCTCTGTGCTTGTACAACAGGGAAGCCCTAAAGGCGCTCTGCGATATATGTCAGGCCACCCCATGGTGTATCCGCTTGCCAAATTAATTGGTACATTAGTCCGAAAACCTGCAGGAAGATAAGAACTGAGTCCTGAGGGAATCCTTGACTATACTTTCAGAGGTAGAGGTTCAGCAAATTTCGCCCAGGAAGATGGAGGGTCAATGAGAATACTCGTGACTGGAGGGGCCGGTTTTCTTGGGTCACATTTATGCGAAAAATTGTTGAATGATGGCCATGAAGTTCTGGCTGTAGATAACTTTTACACGGGGAAAAAGGAAAACATAAATCATCTTACGAACGACCCTAAGTTTGAGATACTTCGCCACGACATAACAGAAAAGTTAAATGTTGAAGTCGACTTTATCGTAAACCTGGCATGTCCAGCGTCGCCAGTCCACTACCAAAAGTTTCCTGTGCAGACCTCAAGAACTAGCGTTTTAGGGATGCTCAATTTATTAGACTTAGCCAATCGGCTGGAAGTCCCAATCCTTCAAGCATCTACAAGTGAAGTTTACGGTGATCCACAAGTGTCCCCACAAGTGGAAACGTATTGGGGAAATG
>CAIVPV010000134.1 GCA_903907915.1 uncultured Cytophagaceae bacterium | reverse complement strand
CCCCCCCCCCCCCCCCCCCCCCCCCTTTTCAAGCAGAAGACGGCATACGAGATAGCTTCAGGTGACTGGAGTTCAGACGTGTGCTCTCCGATCTATGGTGGATATGGTGGTTATGGAGGCGGAGGCTATGGCGGTTATGGTTCGTATTCTGTTCCAGACTCCTTATTGAATGCTCACTTCAATGTGACTAGTTTGACTTTGAGTTTAGGCAAGCGTTTAAAATGGCCAGATGATTATTTCTCATTAAGTCATTCTATTTCTTTTGCGGAATACGATGTAGACCGGTATTATACCTGGGCTTATCCTCAAGGTAAATCAACATCAGTTACGTTTATGACTAACTTCTCGCGAAACAGTATTGATAATCCGACGTTTCCACGATCAGGTTCTAGTTTTTCATTAACAGGATCTCTTACTCCTCCCTATTCCTTATTGGGAGGGAATAAAGACAATTTATTGATTGAGTACCATAAGTGGATGATGGACGCGAGTTGGTTTAGTCCATTAGTAGGTAAATTTGTCTTACATACGCGCGCTCACTTAGGCTTCCTAGGTTCTTATGGAGGTAAAGAGACGACTCGATTTGAGCGTTTCGACTTAGGAGGTTCTGGTATGGTGCAAGGATTCTCCTTTAACCGCGACATTGTAGGTTTAAGAGGCTATAAAGACCGCGTCATTGGACCGTCAGGTTCTTATGGTAATGGAGGTGTGGCATACAATAAGTTCGTCATGGAAGTCCGCTTCCCAGTTTCTTTGAATCCATCTGCTACTATTTTCCTTTTGGCTTTTGCTGAGGGAGGGAATAATTTCTCGTCCTTAAAAGAATATAGTCCGTTTAATTTGTATAAAGCAGCTGGTTTAGGAGCGCGTATCTTTATGCCGGCCTTTGGAATGATTGGAATTGATTATGGAATGGGCTTTGACAAGCCGCGTCCAGGAGATTCGGATTTTGGTCGTCAAGCCTTTACCTTCTCGATCGGTCAACAACTTAGATAAGTGCGATGCGTTTTTGGATGACATTTCTTGGAATTCTACTGTTTGCAAGTACCTCATTTGCTCAGAAATTCGGATATGTAGATACAGAATTCATTACGTCCAAGATGCCGGATTATGCCAGAGTTCAGCAGCAGATTGACCAGAATACAAAGACTTGGTTAGCAGAGGTAGATAAGAAAAAAACGGAACTAGAGAAACTCGAGAAAGAATATAAACTAGAAGAGCTTTTATTAACGGAGGATCTAAAGCAACAGCGTTTAGCTGCGATTCAAGCAAAGAACAAAGAAGCGAAGGCTTTTGAGAATCAAGTTTTTGGTGCAGAAGGGGAGTTGTTCAAGTTAAAGCAAGCGGCGTTTAAGTCTATATTAGACCAAATATCAAAGGCGATTGAAAAAGTTGTTCGAGCAAAACGTTTGGATTTTATCTTTGATAAGGCCAATGATGGCTTAGTCTTGTTGTATACGAATCCAGTTCACGACTATTCTGACTATGTTTTAGAAGAGCTTGGATTAGAGTTAGACCCTAATTTGGTAGAAAAAGCAAAGAAAGAAGAGGCACAAGAGCCGAAAAGTCCTAAAAAGAATTAATTTTACCCTAAATAATACAGAGAACACAAACAAATTATCAATACTCATGAAAAACAAGTTTATTTTGGCCGCAGGCCTACTTTTCGGATTAGCTGCGTTGCCTGCAACGGCTCAAGTAAAAATCGGATTCATCTACCAAGAGAAAATTTATAGCCAAATGCCAGAGGCTAAGCAAGTAGAGGAAGATTTGAAAAATACAGAGAAGCAATACCAAACATTGATTCAAGCTAAAATCAAAGATTTCCAAGACAAAGCGGCGGTATACGAGAAGTTACCAGCTAACACGTCTGATATCATCAAACAAGACAAAGAAAAAGAATTACAAAACTTACAAACTTCGATTCAAGAGTTCCAACAAAACGCTCAAACTTCTATCCAAAAGAAGCAAGCGCAATTGTTACAACCAATCGTTAAGAAGATTGAAGAGAACATGCACGCAGTAGCGAATGAGAATGCCTATACATTCGTATTCAACAACTACGAGCCAGGAACAGGTGCTAACCCAGTGTTATTACACTTCCCAGCAGAGGCAGATATCTCTGACTTAGTATTGAAGAAAATGGGAATTACTCCTCGCCCTGCAGGTGCACCAGCTCCAGCAGCAGCGACTCCAGCAGCTCCAGCAGCGAAACCAGCAGCTCCTAAGAAGTAATTCTTACAGACTTTATTCAGGAAGCCCGATCGGAAACGATTGGGCTTTTTTTATGCTCTGAAATACTGAATGGTTTTCAGGATGGATTATTAGTCCTTGGTTAGAAACTTGTTTTGGAAAAACAAGATAGACATTACCCCACAAAATATGGCGGCATCCGCGAAATTAAAGATGGGTGTAGAATAATACGATCCACCCCACAGCGGAATCCTAGTAGGCAACGTTCCTTCATAGAAATCAGCAAAAAACATATCAATTACTTGG
>CAIVPV010000133.1 GCA_903907915.1 uncultured Cytophagaceae bacterium | reverse complement strand
GTACCACTCAGAATAATTGTCAGCGCGGCTCGGTAGGGATTTACTCATAAATATTGTTAAAATCGTAATATAGTATCCGTTTTTTCGTTTACTTTACGTTTGAAAAATGGAACGTTACAAAGATACGTTTTGTTATGCTTTTATTTGACATCATCCGCTAAAAACCATGAAAAATCAATCCTTTGCTTATTTACTATTGGTTGGATTTGGAATCCTTTCCAGTTGCGTGAATGTGACAACTAATTCATACGTCACTGATGATTTATATGATGAAGCGAATCGTAGTGTTCAAATTGCCAAAGTTCAGGCAGCTAAAGCCGCTAAAGATAAGAAATACCTCGATTTTCAAGACTTAGACGAATCTGATGTGGAAGTCATCGAAGAAGAAGATGGCCTAGCTCAACGTAATGTTGTTAATCCTAATCTATATGAATCAGCCTATCAGCAAGGGTTTAATAATGGTTTATACAATAGCCCTTATGTAGGATATGGCTATCGATATACTCCATTTTCCTATTGGAGCCCCTCTTATTCGTATTTTGTTAATCCCTATACGACGTTCGGTTTAGGTTTTGGCTACTCGTATTTTAATCCTTATTCTTATTACAATCCCTATTCGATCTATAGCCCTTTTAATAGTCCTTTTTACAGTCCATATTATGGTTATAATTCGTTCAATAATTTCAATTATTATGGACCAGGAGGTAATTATACGGGATATAGTGGTCAATACCAGACGAATGACACGAGAGAGAAGAAGAATTTTGGACCGCGCGATGATCGTTCGAATAACCGGAATTCAGGTGGAAATTATACGAACTCACCTCGTGGAGGGAATAATTCTTATAACACACAAGGAAATAATTTGCCACGTGTAAATACGCAGCAGACAAATGATGGAGGTTCAAGTTCTCAGCAATATGCTGCGCCACGTCGTAATTCGAATTACGAATACCGGGCAGCACCTGTAGATGGAGGTGGTGTGCAACGTAATAATTCGACATCAACGCCTTCATATAGCAGCCCTAGCTCCGGCGGAGGTTCAAGTTCCGGCGGCGGTGGAGGAGGTTCTAGTCGCGGTCCTCGTTAATTTACGATCATGAAAAAAGCACTTTTCTTATTATTCAGCGTGTGTACGCTGAGCGAGGCTGTTGCCCAAATTTATACTTATCCTCTGTTAGCGAAACAGTTTTCCACGAGCTACTCGGTTGGGACGGCGCGCATGCAAGCTCTTGGTGGCGCTAATAGCGCCTTAGGGGCTGATTTGAGTTCCATAAGTGGAAATCCTGCAGGTTTAGGTTTTTACACACGATCTGAGGTGAATATAAGCTTCGCTTCCACTAACGTTCAGACTAAATCATCCTATTTATCTACTTCGGATCAAGCGTCGGACAGTGAAATACAAATGCCTACTTTAGGTATGGTTATTTCAAGTACTAATTTGAGTGGAGGGGACTGGCATGGATCTTTTGGTTTTGGCTATTCGCGTCAGGCGATTTTTATTCAACCCATTCAAGTTTCAGGAACGAATAACCTAAGTTCTTTATTAGATAGCTTTATCGAAAAAGCAAACGATAAAGGGGCAACAGGGGCTAGTTTAGACGATGAATATGATTCCTATTCAGGGACGGCATCTTCTGCTGAGGCTTTGGCCTACCAAACCTATTTAATTAATCCAAATTCCGTCACGGGCGGAGCTCCATTTCAACGTT
Organism: uncultured Cytophagaceae bacterium; assembly: GCA_903907915.1. Classification (GTDB taxonomy): domain Bacteria; phylum Bacteroidota; class Bacteroidia; order Cytophagales; family Spirosomataceae; genus Aquirufa. The sequence goes on along the minus strand of CAIVPV010000133.1, from coordinate 5,327 downwards.
TTCAGCCTTTATTGCCGACGGATCAATATGGCGCCGCAACTAATACGGGAGCTTTAACATCCTGGGATTTTGCTTATGGTGCCTCTTATCGAGATAAATTTTATTTAGGTGCCGCTTTGCACTTTTCTAGAATTAATTCGAGTTCATCTACTACCTGGGAAGACGAGTTCGTAGGTGCAAAAAATGTGGCAGGTTTTCAATATGCGGAGACTTTATTAACAAACGGTTCCGGCATAGCGCTGAGCTTGGGTGGAATTTATAAAGTAAATCCCTCCCTTCGCCTTTCGTTTGCTTTTAAAAGTCCGACCTATTACGACCAAATGAATGAGACCTATAATGCGCGTTTATTTCCGAATGTGATTGGTATTCCAGCTATCGGATCCACGGGGAATCCTATTACCATTACGAAGGTAAATGCTATGCGGCTAACGACGAATGAATTTACCTACCAATTTTTAAGCCCTTTAAAAGTTTCAGGTGGTTTTGCTTTTTTCTTTTCCAAGAAGGGTTTTATTACGGCAGATCTTGAATATGTTGGTTATGGAAGTATGAAGGTGTCTTCTACTGAATTAGGTGGATCTGCTAATCAAGCATTTCAGACGAAGTATAATGGCCAAATTTCCCGCAATTTTGAAGGGGCTTTGAATGTTAAATTAGGGTCAGAAATTCGAGTTACACCGTCCATTAGTTTACGTGGAGGTGTGGCCATGTTTGGGAGTGGGTATGCGCAAAGCTTTGATGCGATTGATCGCAATGCTTTTCAGTTTTCTGGGGGCATTGGGTACCGTAAAACGAACTTCTATATCGATTTAACAGCGATTCGCCGGACGCAAAAAGATGCCTATACACCATATACGCTAAAGAATGCAGCTGATTTTAGTTCCGCTACCTTAGATCTAACTTCTACGCAATTGATGTTAGGAGGCGGGGTTTATTTCTAGACAGGTAAGTATTGGTCTAATAGCCAAAGCAATTGGCTCACCGTGATTTCTCCGTCTACTTGAATATCAGCTTGCTGGTAAAAAGAGAGACGTTCCTTGAAGGTTTTTTTGATGGAGGCGATGACGACTTCTTCGCTTTGGGACTTATCCAATAAAGGACGATTATTTCCCTGCGCTTTGTATAATCGTTTCGCAAGATCATTCACATCTACATTTAAAAAGACGCTCACACCATTTTCTTTAATGAAGTCCATATTATCATTAAAGCACGGTACGCCGCCTCCCGTCGCGATGACCATCGATTGATCGGGCTGAAAACCTCTCAGCGTCTTTTTTTCTATTTCACGGAAATGTGCTTCGCCCAAATTAGAGAAAATCTCAGACACGGTCTTTTGTTCACGGGTTTCAATCAATTTATCCATGTCCATAAAGGAGTACCCAATATTCTTAGCTAATTCTTTTCCCAAAGTACTTTTACCCGAGGACGGCATTCCTACTAAATAGATATTCTTCATTCTTTTTATTCTAGGCTTTGTTGAATTTCATCCGCAGAAGGTAGGGCATAGGAAGACCACTTTCCTTTCACCGTTCCATCCTTTATTAGCCACAATCCTGGGCTAGAGCGAATAATGGTTTTTAATATTTTGGTATCTGCAGAAAGCGCAGGAAACCCTAATTGGTATTTATGACGTAAGGCGTTTACCTCCGCATCCGGGGAGGCAGAAACTAGCCAAACGGTGATATTTTTTAAACCTTTAGTTAGCTGCTCTATTTCTGGTAATGCCTCCTCATTCATGTGATGAATATTAGGTATAATCACCATCAATTTAGCCCCTTTAAAGCTCTCTTGTGTGTAATTAGTCGTATCACCCTCTGCCCACAATTGGTAGTCCGTAATAAGCGGTTTGGCCTCCTTTTCATTGATGGCTGTCATCGAAATGAATTGTGCCGTCGTATCCGTAGGCATTTCACTTAATTCCGTATCGACTCCATTAATCTTGTAGATATAGGAGAATTTCAATGGTTCACGTTCCTTCATATTCGTGGGAATATGATCCCCGATCGCGTAAGGTAAGCCATCACTAATAGGTAAGTGAAAATAGCAGAATATGCCTAAGGCAATACTTGCAGCTGATGTTATGAGGACCCACTTGCCTGTTTTTTTGTCTGCTGGCTTCTTTGTTAGCAATAAAATTAGGGTCAGAATAATTAAGAATATATCTTTTCCAAATGACGTCCAGGGCGTTAATTTGATTGTTTCGCCAAAGCATCCACAGTCTGTGACTTTGTTAAAATACGCAGAATAGAAAGTTAGGAATCCAAAGAAAGCTAATAGGACTAAGAAGGCATAAAGCGTCTGTTTCACTCGGTAATTAAAGGCTAAAGCCACCGCCAATACGATTTCTAAGCTACTTAGAAGTATAGATAGAATGAGCGCATAAGGAATCCAGAATTGCCAAAATCCAGCCATAAAAGCAAAGTCCACCGAGAATACCTCGAAGTATTCTTCTAGCTTTAGTTGGGTTCCGATCGGGTCATTCAATTTAATGAGACCTGAAAAGATGAAAATCCCTACCAATAAAATCTTTGCGATTTTAGTCATTATTGTTGTTGTTGCTGCTGTTGCTCCCCCTTCAATGTGATTAAACAGAAGACGGCATAATTCAGCATGTCTTGGTAATTAGCCTCCACTCCCTCAGAAACGAGTGTTACCCCATCATTATTTTCAATTTGCTTGGTGCGGAAAATCTTCATCAAAATTAAATCCGTCATACTGCTAATGCGCATATCGCGCCATGCTTCACCGTAATCGTGGTTTTTATTGCGTAATAATTCCAAAGTGATTTCCACTTGTTGATCGTAAAAGCCGCCTAATTCTTCCGGAGCGAATTCCATCTGATCCGAATTTTCTAAGGATTTTTGAATTAATGCAATGATGCAATAATTAATAATCCCAATGAACTCCCCTTCGATTCCATCTGCGATTTTTTGTGCTCCTTTTTCTTGGATGCTGCGAATGCGTTGTGCTTTGATGAAGATTTGGTCGGTTAAGCTAGATAGTCGTAAAATTCTCCATGAAGTACCGTAATCTTTGTTTTTTTTATCAAACAAGGCTTTGCAGTATGAAATTACTTGGCGATATTCGATTTCGGTTTGGGAAGGCGTTGAGTCCCTATTCATAGATACAGTTTTTAGACGATGCTCACGTTTTTATAGCCTACAAAATTATTTAAATTATCCTAAAATTCACTCGATTTGGACGCTCTTTTTTCCACAAGTCAAACAATCCGTTTAAATGGGCAATTGCTTGATTTTTCTGAGCCCAAAATCATGGGTATATTAAACATCACCCCAGATTCATTTTACGAAGGAAGTCGCTTTACTTCTCTTGAATTAGCTTTAGAGCAGGCATCCTCCATGATCGCTTCTGGTGCAGTGATTTTGGATATTGGTGGTCATTCGACAAGACCCGGAGCAGCTCCGGTGAGCCCACAAGAGGAAATTGATCGGGTTTGCCCGATTATTTCTGCCATTGCGTCGGCTTTTCCTACTGTTATAATCTCCGTAGATACGTATCGGGTGGCGGTGGCGAAAGCGGCTATAGCCGCTGGGGCTCACTTATTTAATGACATTGGTTCCGGTCAAATGGACGAGGAAGTGTTTGATTACATCGTTGAAAATCAAGTGCCTTATATTCTGAGTCATAGCGTGGGACGTTTCGAAAACGTTCACGAGGTGCCAGATTATCAAAATGTGGTAGCAGAAGTACTACACGATTTATTGCCAAAAGTCCAGGAGCTACGCTCCCGCGGTTTCAAGGATTTGATCGTGGACCCAGGTTTTGGTTTTTCTAAATCGTTGGATCATAATTATAAACTTTTGGCCCATCTGCGGTCTTTCAAATTATTAGGGGCGCCCATCTTAGCGGGTTTGTCACGCAAGACGATGATTTGGAAAGAATTAGGCGTTTCAGCTGATGAAGCCTTAAATGGCAGTACCGTTTTGCATACCGTAGCCTTGTTGCAGGGAGCATCGATTTTACGCGTCCACGATGTGAAGGAGGCCAAAGAAACAATTCATTTAGTTCAAAAATTACAACAAAATGGCATATCCCATTTATTATAAAGGTACTTGGCAGGATCCGGAGAAGGTGACTATATCTGTAAAGGATGTCGGTTTCTTGCGCGGCTTTGGCATCTTTGATTTCTTTCGCATCATGGATGGGAAGCCCATCTTTATGTCGGATCATTTGGATCGCTTTTTGAGTTCAGCTTCGAAAATGGGTTTGGTACACAATTATTCGAAGGAGAAGCTGGCTTCATTAATCCTGGAAATCGCAGCTCAATCCGTCGATCCTTGCCTGGGAGTTAAACTGGTTTTAACAGCCGGTTTCAGTTTGAATGGATTCGATCCGGTAGGCGAATCTGAATTATATATTTTCCCAAGTGTTTTCTCCTTCGCTGAGCCCACCGCCGGGTTGCGTTTAATGAGTCGCGAATACAATCGTGAAATGGCGGATATCAAATCGCTGAATTATGCTTTCGCTTTACGTGAAATGCCTGCGGTTCGTGCAGCAGGTGGCGATGATTTGATCTATTATACCCCTGAATTTGGCGTTTCAGAGTCTTCACGCTCTAATTTGTTTTATGTCAAAGACGGTGTGATTCACACGCCATCAGACCATATTTTAGAAGGAATTACCAGGAAGAAGGTGATTGAATTAGCTTCATCTGCTTACGAAGTTCGTGTGGGTGTTTGTTCTTTAGCAGATTTCATGAACGCGGATGAAGTTTTCACTACCGGCAGTACGAAGCGTGTCTTGCCTATTTATTCCATTGATGGAAAGCAGATAGGGGATGGTAAGAGGGGGGAAGTGACGGAGAGGCTTTATCAGCTTTTGCTAGCGCATGAAAGCTGATATCAAAGTTCAAAGACCAAAGACCAAAGAGCAGAATTGAACTTTGAACTTTGGTCTTTGAACTTTGAGTAGAGCTTCGCTCTACTTCGGCCTAAAAGCCTTCATATTCTCCTCCCTGCATACCAAGAAAGGCCCACCGATCAAATCGATGCAATAGGGGATTGCTGGGAAAACTGCCTCCAGACATTGTCTAATGGCTTTTGGTTTTCCAGGTAAATTTAAGATTAACGTTTGATTTCGAATGCCCGCTGTTTGGCGGCTAAGAATGGCAGTTGGAACATATTGCAAGCTTACAGAGCGCATTAATTCGCCGAAACCTGGCATCATCTTTTGGCAAACGGTGTCTCACTGTGTCAGAGCTATTGAAAGTTGCATTTTGTTGTTCATCTTCATTTGCATTAGGCCAGTATGAATCGGCCGACTTGACTTGCTCGAGCTGCGCAGCGGGTACGTACTCCGCCGTCTTG
>CAIVPV010000132.1 GCA_903907915.1 uncultured Cytophagaceae bacterium | reverse complement strand
TCCTATGTAGGACTCCCGGTGAATTGGCACGAAATGATATTCGAGCTACTCATGAAAGGATACCAGCCCATTCTCGCACATCCAGAACGCTATTATTTTCTTTCCACACAGGATTTACTCGAAAAAATCCTACCAGCTGGAGTGCAATTGCAGCTGAATCTGTTATCTCTTTCATCCTATTACGGAAGTGCCATTCAGAAAAAGGCATATACATTTCTGGCTGAGGTTGCCTATGATTTTGTAGGTACGGACATGCATCATCAGAGGCATCTTGACGCCTTATTGGACTTGAAACAAGACGAAAAAGTAGCCATAAAACTGACGGATTATTCCTTTAAGAACGATTTATTGATCTAGCTATGCAATCCTTTTTTAAATCAACCTTATATTTTTGCATTTTTTGCGTATTCTATTTCTCTTGGCTGCCTGATCCCAGTTTTTCGAATCAGACCTATATGCCGCTTTGGCTCGTTCAATGGTCAGATGAATACGGTCGTCTGCGAACGGCCATTCCTTTTTTAGCCATCGGCTTCATCTTTCAATACCTATTCAATCCTGCTAAATTCTTCACTCTTTTAGGTTTTTTACTTTCTCTTTTAATTGTTCTCATCGCGGAAGGGATACAATTTCTATTGCCTAATCGCCATCCGGATTTTTTCGATGTGCTGTATGCGGGCTTAGGCTCGATGGTGGGCATGTTATTGTTTTTTGTTTCCCATTCCTTTGTCAAGATTCTAAATAATATCCGATGAAAATACACTTCCACTATTTCTCTGCCTTTTTTCTATTCATTTTGGATGTAGGATTAGCGTTTTTATCGGTTTATGTATTTTTAGAGCCTAGCGTTCAAACAGAACTTTTGAATTCTTTGAGCTCTTTCCAAAACGATTTATATATCAGTATCAAGGTTTGGGTCGTCGCCTCTCTGTTCCACAAAATTTACCACAATTTTGCAAGTCAAGGTCTGGATGGATTATATCGAAAGACGTGGCGGGTGTTCATCACGCAACAAATCCTTTTTATTATGAATGTAGTAGTTAATTCAGCTGTATTAAATCAGCAGGAATTACTGCAGAACGCCTTATTCACTTTCACTTTTTTAAGTGTAGGAATCCTATTGTCTCGAATTTTAGTGACGCTATTTTGGCTTTACCGCGAAAAAAAATCAAATGTAAAAAATACGGTAGCCATCTGGGGATTTAACCAGACCGGCATTGAACTTGCCACACGATTCGAATTAAATCAGGGGGAGAGGAAGTTTGTAGGTATTCTGGATGAAAACTCGGGATATGCTTATACCCCTAAAAAGGAATTGAAGGCGAGTTTATTCGAGGCGATTCACTATTCGGCCAAAAATAAAATACATGAACTGTTTATCTGTATCGCTCCCACAGAGTTAAGCGATGTAAAAAGCCTCTTTAAACTAGCAGACGAAAAGTGTTTACGTATTCGATTTGTCCCAGACATCGCTGGTAACTTTCCAGATAATGCGGTCTTGCAAAACATCTTTCACTATCCTGCCATTTCACAACGAAACGAACCGCTAGAGGATCAAAACAATCGTTTTATAAAACGCGTTTTTGACGTCTTTTTTAGCCTTTTAGTTTTAGTCTTTATCATGAGCTGGCTGTATCCTTTGATAGGCTTACTGATCAAAATCCAAAGTCCCGGCCCCATCATTTTTAAACAACTACGTAGCGGCGAAAATAACGAGCCCTTTCTATGCTATAAATTCAGGAGCATGCGCATTAATAGTGACAGCGATCTGAAGCAGATGACTAAAGGGGATTCACGCGTCACTAAAATAGGGCAGTTCATCCGCAAGACGAGTATCGATGAAATCCCTCAGTTTCTGAATGTGTTAAAGGGTGAGATGAGTGTGGTAGGGCCACGTCCACACATGCTGAATCACACAAAACAATACAACGAGCTGACCGAAAACTTTATGGTACGGCACTTCGTGAAACCCGGTATTACTGGCCTAGCCCAAATCCGCGGTTTACGTGGCGAAATAACCGACATGAAATACATGCAGGAGCGTATAAACGTCGATATTGAATACCTGGAAAATTGGGACATCATCTCAGATATGAAAATTTGTTTTTTAACATTTTATTCGATCGTTAAAGGAGATGAAAAGGCTTATTAATAGATATGTTATGATTATAATAACGCATTCTAACATAAATGCTGATTTATTTTTGAGAAATAAAATCAACAAATATGATTATTTATTTTGTTTCTGGAATCACAGCGGGTGTCACGATTAGCGCCTACTTTATCGGTAAAGAATTGTTTGCATTTCATCGCAAAAACTCCATGCAAGAAAAGCAACTAGATCGCATGCGAAAGTTAAATCACCAGCTTTCCACTAAAATCTCCTTGATATCAACTAATAAACATACAGCTTATGTTAATGAGAAGGGTGATTTGGTGGCTCAGTAATGTATTTGCTCCTAAGGGATTTTCTGATTTCGCCTATTTGGGGGATCTTAGAAACTACCGATTAGATGAAATGCAATCTAAATTAAATGGGAGTTGGAAAGAAGAAATAACGCGTTATTCCTCTTACCAGTTAGTTAAATGGTCTAACCTGCATTCAATATATATCATTTATTACACCTTAGCGGGTGATTTTATACAGATCAAAGAAGAGGTTTGGAAGAAGGAAAATGAAACATCCATCCGCCCCTTACGCAAAGATTATGAGTTTAATTGAGTTGTTTACTATATAAATTTTATTAGAACAGAACGGAATATTTAAACCCTCATTAATTTTTAGTGAGGGTTTTTTCATAAATAAATGTCCTTCATGAAAAATTACTTCCTACTCTCATTACTCGTTTTTGTGTCCCTAAGATTAAGGGCTGATTCGGATTTAGTCGTAAAAGACCCGTCATCTTATTTACATTATCGGATTAATCTCAACTCTAAAGATCTTTCAAAAGAGCAAATTAACGGACAATGGGTCTTCTTAGGGAAATTAGCATTTTCCAAGGTAGATGTACGAGATTTTAAGATTTTAGCGAATCAGACCTTTAAAGTTAAAGGGAAAATTCATGTCGCAATTGAAGGCTCAGGCCAATTGTATCGATTAGATATAAAAGGTCTATCCTTTTCTAGGTTAGATAGCACCTATTTTAATGGGCATAATTTTGCATCCATCAAATTTATTCGAAAGGATACCCTGTATAGTTTAGGAGGTTGTGGTTTTTGGCATATTAATAACATTGAAACTTTTTATTTAGAAAAAAATCGGGAATGGGAATTATGGAATACACCTACATCCGATCCTGATGTCCCGCAACAGATCGTAAAACAGTTTGGCGGATATGATCAGAAACGCGATGTAATTTCATTGATTGAATCGCCTCCGTTTTATCACAAAAATTTAAAAGAGTATACCTACAAATACTTTGAGAAAAACCTGAAGTCAAATGAATGGGACTATATAGGCGACGTAAACGCTGAGTTATTATTTAAACTAGGCTTGAAAACGCTTAAGGCAGAATACCTACATGGGATCTATATTTTCAATACGGGGGATTTAACGATTTTGGGTGATCCGG